>JAQCER010000338.1 GCA_027618625.1 Verrucomicrobiota bacterium | reverse complement strand
AACTTCGAGGAAACAACCGCCCGGCGATTTCTCAGCAAGAACATCGCCGCGCTCGCACTTGAGGACGCCAGCTCTGATCTCGTCTTTCTTCGCTCGACTCAGGACAGCACCCAGCGGACGCAACTGCGCTATCAGCAGCGTCATGATGGGTTGAAAGTTTGGGGACGAGAGGTTCTGGTTCAACTTGATCCACATGGGAACGTGGAACTGATGGTGGGAGCTTACGTTCCATCTCCGAAAAACGTTCCAACAGTCGCCACTGTTTCCGGGGAGGATGCGATCAAGATCGCCCGCGAACACATTACTTCGCCAGCTGGTCACGTGACTGAACAGGAGCTGCTGATTTATGCTCCCGACGGAGGTAATGCAAGTGTTGCTTATCGCTGCAGCATTCACGACACACTCGTGAACCACTGAGACGTTTTTGTTGATGCCCGCAGCGGTGAGGTGCTGCATGAGTCCAGCCGGATCTGTACAGCACACGCCACTGGCACTGGCCAGGACAGCCTTGGGCAAACCCGGAACCTAAACCTTTGGCGACACACGGATGGCAACTACTATATGATCGACACGACCAAGGGGATGTATGATCCAACGTCGTCGCCCCCTAACTTTAATCTATTACGTGGCGCCATCGTGGTTCGTGACGCCAACAATGCTGGATTCGAGAATCAGTTCGGACCCAACATCCTTGAAGAACAGATCACCTTCTCGACCTCCTCGAACCCGAATTCAGGCTGGACCAAGCATGCTGTGGATGGAGCCCTCAACATGGGAAGGGTCTATGATTTCTACCTCCAGCGCTTCAACCGCAACTCTTTGGACAATAAGGGGCTGGGGCTTGAGGCTCTGGTAAACTTCCCCGCCGCGAACGCGTGGAAGCCGTTCGAGGGAGGGCGCATGATTTTCGGCAATCGTGGCGACTTTCCGGCCGCTCTCGATGTGGTGGGCCATGAGATGACGCATGGGGTTATCTTTTACACGTCCAACCTCAAATACGAGAACCAGAGTGGCGCATTGAACGAGTCGATTTCCGATATCCTTGGCGAAGCGTGTGAAGCCTTTCACGATCCGCAAAAGAAGTCCGACTGGAACCTGGGGACACTCCTCCCAGCGAACGCTCGCCGATCATTCATCGATCCAGCGTTGCAGGGAAATCCCTCGAAGTTCGGGAAATTCGTAGTGACCACCAGCGATGCAGGCGGAGTGCACATCAATAGCTCGATCACAAACCACTGTTTCTACCAGCTGGCGGAAGGCCTCCCTGGCGCCATTGGCTTCGATAAAGCGGTCAACATTTTCTTCAATGGATTCACCACTAAGCTCGTGGCGCTATCCAAATTCGAACACGCTCGGCGCGCCTGCATCCAGGCAGCAGAGGAACTCTACGGAGCAGGATCAGCCGAGGCAACCAAGACGGCGGAAGCGTTCGACTTCGTCGAGATCTTCGATTCGACTCCCATCAACACCTCAAAAATTCCAGAGATCGCGGGCAATGACAACGTAGGGTTCCTTTTCGAGTCCAATGGTCAGACCTTCTTCGGTCGCCGCGATGAAAGCCTCGGCGACCCGCTGTCGGGCGTATTCCTCGGCAACAATGGGGAGCCAACTCCCGCTACCTGGCAAGCGGATGTCTGTGAGCGCGGACGGAAGCCTCGCGGCTTATGTCACGCCCGACTTTGACGCAGGCTTTGTGGACACGGTCACGGGCGAGCGCTTTACACTTGGCTTTGCCGGGCAGATCGAATCGGTAGCCATTTCTGCTGACGGAAACGTCGTCGCCATCGTGATCAGGGATCCGGAGACTGGCCAGCCTACGAATCGCCTTCAGGTAGTGAATCTCACCACCGATGAGGAGCAGGTATTCGAGGCCAGACAACCGATTCGTGATCAGACCGGCAGTGCGTTGCTCGATACCGTGCAATTCGTCGATACGCTTGAGCTGTCGCCCGACGGCAGCCTGCTCTACTACGACGCGGTAACGAATATCTTCCAGGCGGGCATCGATGGTGCAGTCTGGAGTATGTATGCGATTCGGGTTGGCACCGGCGAAATAAGCGAGCTCTTCCCGGCGAATCCGCTTTTCAACGTTGGTAATCCCTCACTCGCACAGACCAAGCCCCACCTGATGACATTCGATGTCAGCAATACCTTCAGCGGGCTCACCGAAATCTGGGTTTATGACCTCGCGGCAGGAACAACGCAACAGGTCGCCACTCTTGCTGGGCCGTCCAGCCTTGGCGTTGGCTGGCCAGGATACTCTGGAGACGACACAGCGATCGTTTATACAAACTACTTTTTCGACGAGTTCTTTGGAAGTTGGTTCCGCTATGTCGAATCCCAGCCGGTGGAGGACGATGGAAGGACTCGCCGCGGCGAACCATTCTCCTGGCTGGCGGGAAGCGGTGACTTTGGACCAGGACTCGGAGTCATTTACCCTCGTGGCACCTATCAGGGCTTTCAGGAACTCAGTGTCAGCGCCGTGCAGCCGGAGGCGGGAGAAGGCGGTGCCAATGGTGTCTTCCGCATCACCCGGGCTGGCCCATCCAATACGGAAATGAACTTCGACTTTGTCCTCACCGGCACCGCCGAGCATGGCGCCGACTTCCAGACCGTAAGCCTTGCCCAGACCATGGCGGCAAACGTCGCGAGCATGGACATCACGATCAAAGTAATCGACGATGCAATCAGCGAAGGCCAGGAAAACTTGACGCTGTCCCTGAGCGACAACCTGCACTATCAGGTGGCCCAGCGATCGGCATCGATCACCATTGCTGACAATGACGCCGCATCGACTGGCTTCTCCAGCTGGGCTACCCAGAATGGCCTCCCAGCCAATGACTTCACAGGTGACGCCGACTCCGATGGCATCGACAACGGAACGGAATATGCATTTGGAACCGATCCAAAGTCCGCAGCCTCGCAGCCTGCGATCACCATCACCAGGGTCAATGGGCAGATCGTCATGGAAGCGCGACGCACCAGCAAGGCAGCAGACATCGACTACATCACCGAAGGCTCGTCCACTCTCCAAACAGGCAGTTGGCAAGCAGCAGGAGCAAACGTCACGACTCTCGAAGACTCCCCCACCCGACTCCGCCTCCGGCTCAATGGAGCGCAGACAAATTACCTGCGGCTGAGAATTGCGCGGAAATAGTCAGTTTGAAAGTAGCTTCCGATCCAACGCCTGCAAGAGATCGCCCCGCTGGTGGGAGTCCAGGCCTGATCCACGCATCGGCGATCCCTAAGCCAAAGCACCCTCATCGTCCGCGAGACTTCTCCAGTTCGCCACCAAAGAGAAGTTTTCCTTGCACAGGTGCGTAAGTGCATACGTCTCACGCTGGGCTACTCGGGTTGATTGCGCATGAAATCTGCAGTCTGGACAAAGAAGGCGGTCAGGATCTCTCGCGATGGCGACGGTACTTCGGTTTCGGTCATCGCGGCGTCCATGAATCCGACCCAGCGGTCGCGCTCGGCGTTGCCGACGCGGAAGGGTGCGTGGCGCATGCGCAATCTCGGGTGGCCGCGTTGCTCGACGTAGCGTTCTGGCCCGCCGAATCTGAAGACCAGGAAGTCGCGCAGCCGTTGCTCGGCGCCCTCCCAATCGTCTGCGGGATACATCGGGCCGATCAAATCGTCCTCACGAACGCGTTTGTAAAACGCGGAGACCAGGGCTGCCATGCCTTCTTCTCCAAGTTGTTCGTAGACGATTGCTTCTGTCATCCAGCGGTTCAGGCAAAGTTTGTAAAGGTTAAACGATTAGCGCTTTCTTGCGGCGAACACTCCTCGGTCGGCGGTAGTGTCCTGATAGCGGACGGTGTCAAAGCCAGCAGCGTCGAGGAAACTCCGAATTTCGCCCTGACCGTAGCAACGCCCCTGAGTCGAGTGCATGAGGATCGCCGAGTATTCAGCAACGGGCAGCGGGCCTGTTTTCGATTCGTTGAGGAAGGCTTCGTGCACCAGCAGCGTGCCACCGGACGGCAATGCCTGGGCCGACTGGGCGAGGAGCTTTTGCACCTCTGGAATGTCCCAATCGTGAAGCACATTCGAAAACAGGTGAACATCAAATCCGTCCCGCAGCGCATCGGTAAACATATCGCCAATGCGCACGTCCACTCGATCAGCGAACCCGCGCTCGGCAATCGCTTCGCGGGCGATGGCATCGATCGGCGGCTTCTCGAGCACTGCCGCAGTCAGTCCGGGACAGGCATGCACCAGGCCACAGGCATACACACCCGATCCGCCACCGATGTCTAACATTTTGGAACAACCCCTAATATCAGGAGCCACCGCTGCGGCAAGCGACTGTGCCAGCACGACACCCCGGCAATCCATCGCGGCCGTGAACTCACGCGCAAATTCTTCGTTCTCCATGGCGTCGTGCCAATTGTCGAGATCATCGGAGCTGCTCCAGTTTGCAGGCTTGCCGGTGCGCAGCACGCGCGCCATGTCTCTGGCAACCGGACGTTCCTGCAGGGAGGCGAAGTAGTCGCGCACGCACCACTGGGAGCCCGTCATGAGATGCTCTCGACCGAGTTCGGATACGTGAAACACTTCAGCTTCCTTCCTAATGAGATCGTTCGCCGCAAGCAGAGACAGCATCACGTCTGTAGGCCGAGGAGCAGTGCCGAGCATTGCGCATATTGCAGGGAGATCGCCGGGAGTCGCTGCCAGTTTTGTGATCACATCGAACTCAACGATGGCCGTCGTTAGGAGATCGACGGCGAAAATGCCGTCGCGCTGCCGATAGAGCGCCGACGGATCAGTGGAGGGATTTTTGACGAATGGATTCACCTGCCAGTTCTATCCCGCGGTCGGAACCCTCATGCAAGC
Organism: Verrucomicrobiota bacterium; assembly: GCA_027618625.1. Taxonomy (GTDB): domain Bacteria; phylum Verrucomicrobiota; class Verrucomicrobiia; order Verrucomicrobiales; family DEV007; genus JAGROY01. The sequence goes on along the minus strand of JAQCER010000338.1, from coordinate 263 downwards.
CGGACGCGCCTTGGATTCCCTCACCAGTATTCAAAAAGATTTGATTTTAGCGACTCAGATACTACAATTTTGGATTTAATGAGAATCATTAGAGACAATGAGAATCTAGCATCTCTGGAATTCTATTATTTCCATGCAAACCAGCCTCACTATTTTCTGCATTATCGTTGCAAGCGCCATGACTCCGCCAACGATCTGGGCGGCGCCTTCCCAGCCGACGGGCCAATTGATTTACGCGTCCGCTGCTGACAGGTTTGCACAAG
>JAQCER010000337.1 GCA_027618625.1 Verrucomicrobiota bacterium | reverse complement strand
GGCCGTTCATCCGTATCGAACCGAACGACAGCGGTGCCACAGGTCGCAGGGGGGCCACTTCGCCAATGGATGCTGGTGCCAGGAACAAGCTGAGGAATCTCTTTCCACTTCCTGCCTTGTCAGTCCTTGGGTATAGTTCGGCATGAGACAGAGGATACTGGTCGTCGAAGACGAGCCTTCGATCGCAGAGAATATCACTTACGCTCTCGAAACCGAGCAGTTCGAGTTCCTGTGGTGTACCACGGCGCAGGCAGGGCTTGAGGCGTGGCGTCTGGGGCATTTTGACCTGGCGATTCTCGATGTCGGGCTGCCGGACATGGACGGATTTGAGGTGTGCCGTGAGATCCGTAAGAGTTCGACGATGCCGATCATTTTCCTGACTGCGCGGGAAACCGAGATCGATCGCGTGGTCGGTCTTGAAATGGGAGGCGACGACTATGTGGTGAAGCCGTTCAGCCCTCGCGAACTGACGGCCAGAGTCAAGGCGGTGCTTCGCCGAACCGTCGTTCCAGAATCAGCGACTGTTGCACCAGAAGCGGATGCCCTGAAGCAGCGAAGCAGAGCGGTTCTTCGCATCGATGAAGAGCGCATGGAGATTCACTATCATGGCAAGAAGCTGGAATTGACCCGCTATGAGTATCGGCTCCTCTTGGCACTGGCAAAGAGCCCTGGCCGGGTGTGGACTCGGATGCAACTCATGGAACAGGCATGGGAAGAACCGGACACGGCGATGGAGCGCACCGTCGATGCCCACATCAAGACGCTGCGTGCCAAATTGCGCCAGGCCTGCCCGGATGCGGATGATCCGATCCGAACGCATCGCGGGACGGGGTATTCGGTGCGGGAGCATTGAAGACTTGCCCCGCCGCCGCCCCCCCTTTGCTGACTTGAGACCGGGTCATCGCCGTGCGATCAACGACAATCGACTCGGCTGTCCAGCTGGAATACCTGACCGGAGACGTGACTCATGGTGTCCAGAAAGACGATAAAACGGGCTGCGTCTGTCACGGAATTGAAGCGCTGAAGGACGTGGTCGCCCTTGATCCGCTCCATGGCGGAAGCTGCCACGTTCTTGACAAATTTTGTCTTGAGGAATCCCGGCAAGACGCAGTTGGCGCGAATGTGAGAGTTTCCAAGTTCTCGAGCGAGCGACTTGGTGAGGCCAATCATTCCTGCCTTGGCAGCGGCGTAGTTCGCCTGACCCGCGGGCCCGGAAAGCGCCGAGTAGGAACCAATGTTGATAATGTGCCCGGCACCAGCAGCCCGCATGTGCGGAACGACTGAGCGGGTGCATAGGAACGCTCCGCGCAGGCAGACGTCCATCACGTTGTCCCAGGATTCCTCATCCATCCGGGCGATGGGCGCATCGGCCAGGACGCCTGCATTGTTCACCAGGACATCGCAGCGTGGGAGGGACTTAAAATACGCTCGCACCCCTTCACCATCGGTCACGTCCAGCTCATCCCGTCCCGGCGCGCGCACCTCATACCCAGCATCGACAAAGAGGCGGGCGACCTCTTGTGCAAGGTCGCCCGCTCCACCAGTGATGACCACCAAACGCGTCTCGTTCAATATCCCGCCTTACGAATTTTCCCGCCATTCCATCGCCACCGCCGGCGTGCCCTTGAGCTCAGACTGCTCAGGGGGCAACAGACTCGGTGGTGCCACCTTGATCGCATGCTCCTCGTAACGAACCACCAGGCCACTCATCTCCGCCATTGTCTGGATAACATACTCAACCGGCACTTCCCGCAGTGCCATCGTTACCGTCGGCAACTCTTCGCCTTCCGGCTTGAGCACGACGAAATTCGGTTCCCATTCGCCCTTCGTGATCGAGCGACTTTTCACTTGCAGGAATGCTATGACTTCATCGACCGGGGCGTCTTTGATATCGATCGATGGGATGATCGTGCGCTTCGCCCAAGCCACCATGGTGGTTTTCGCCCCGGCCTTCTTTTCTGCCTCAAGGATCACGTTCAACATGGATCTCGATGGGACGTGGTCCGGCTTCGCTTTCAGCACTTTGACCAGATAAGGTTTCGCCGCGTCGAAGTCATCGCGGAAAAACGCCTGCCGGCCGGATTCGTAGTAGTCGGCGATAGATGGCTTCTTTTCGTCGGCCTGGACCGGGACTACTGCCACGATGCCCGCCAACAGCACGGAGGAGGCGAATCCCCGAAGGAGGTTTTCTTTAAGCAACAGTTTCATTTGGTTCGTTTGTTCGGTTCGTCGAATTCTGTGATCGTTTTCAGTGGATACAACGCGGCAGTGCAGAGGAAATTAGTCCGAATTGCAAATGGTTGCTATCTCTTGCTATCGGCGAGCGGAAGTGAAATGCTTCCGCTTCGGCGGAAAACCGCCGTTTTGACTGGTTCCGCCGCCCGCAATGCGAACAAAAGAATGACAGGCACCCCAGAATTGGTGGCCCTTGCGGCCAGTTACGTTTTTGGCGCGACGCCGTTCGGCTACCTGGCCGGGCGCATGCGTGGCATGGACATTCGGCAGCATGGCAGCGGCAATATTGGCGCTACCAATGCCTTCCGTGTGCTTGGGAAGCCCACGGGAATCACAGTATTTGTGCTGGATTTCCTCAAGGGCCTGCTGCCGGTGCTGGTGGCTGCCCACGTTTTTCCGGACGCCGGCATGGCTCCGCTGCTGGCTGGAATTGGTGCCATTCTGGGGCACAATTTCACTTTCTGGCTCGAATTCAAAGGTGGCAAAGGGATTGCCACCTCGGCCGGCGTCCTGCTGGCACTGCTGCCCGTCGCCATGCTGGTCGGGCTTGGCGTCTGGCTGCTGCTGTTTTTCTGCACGCGCTATGTCGCAGTCGCATCGATCGGGGCAGCCTTCGCGATCCCGATTGTGACCGCGCTACGAAATGTTGCCGACACGCCGTTGCTCATTTTCTCGATCGCGATCGCCGTGTTGGCCATCGTCCGCCACCGTTCGAATGTTCAACGCTTGATCGCAGGGACAGAGAACCGATTCCACCGCAAATCAAAGACCAAGTGAAAGTGAGTGCATTGAACGAAAAAGTCGGCGTCATCGGATCGGGCAGCTGGGGCACCGCGCTGGCATTGCTGGCAGCCGAGAAGAAAGTGCCCGTCTCCCTCTGGGGCCGCAACGCAGAGGCCGTGAAGGAACTCGCGATGTCGCGGGTGAACGGAGACTACCTGCCAGGCACGGTCCTGCCGGAAAACATCACACCCACCAGTGATCTTCGGGATTTGAAAGATTGCGGGCTGTTGATCTTCGCCGTTCCCTCCAAAGTCGTGCGCTCGGTGGCTGGCCAGGTCGGCACGCAACCGCTGAAGAAGGACGCGGTTCTGCTGTCGTGCATCAAGGGAATTGAGAACGCGACGGGGAAGCGTGTGTCCGAAATCCTCAACGAAGTCATTCCAGGCCATCCGGTCGCTGTTCTGTCCGGGCCGAATCACGCTGAGGAAATTGCAGAGCATCTGCCAGCGGCCGCAGTTATTGGCGCCGTCCAGGAGCATACGGCACTGTTACTCCAGAGCTTCTTCACGCTGCCATGGTTCCGCACTTACACCAGCACCGATGTGATCGGGATCGAATGGGGAGCCGCCGTAAAGAATGTCTTTGCCCTGGCATCAGGCATCACCACCGGCCTCGGCCTGGGCGACAATGCCAGAGCAGCGCTGATCACCCGCGGCCTTGCCGAAATGATCCGACTTGGCTCAGCCTTCGGCGGCAGGCGCGAAACTTTCCAGGGCCTCAGTGGCGTCGGCGACCTCATCGCCACCTGCTTCAGCGAACACAGTCGCAACTTCCGTGTGGGTAAAATGTTGGGCAAAGGCCTGTCGCTGGAGACGATCCAGAACTCCATGCACATGGTTGCCGAAGGCGTGCCGAACACCGAAAGCATCCACGCCAGCGCCCGCAAAGTCGGCGTGCGCACACCACTCATAGACATGGTCTACGCCATCCTTTACGGCGGACTCCAGCCTGCCGACGCCATCTCCGAACTCCTCTCCCGCGACCCAAGGCCCGAGGAAGATGGTGGGTAGCGAGTGAGTCACGACATGAGCCGTCGTGCAAGGTCATCGATTAGCGCAAACTCCCGCCCCGCCAACTCAAGGCAAACCGCTCGACACGCCATTGAACGCCACCGTCGCGCTCACAGCATTCGCTTCCCCGCGACGCTGCCGCCAGCGGCCCCATTTCACCTCCAATTTCCTCCGCCCGCGACGGACGGCGGGAATATCGACAGACAGGACGAGCAGCCCCAGAGGAATCATCCAGTAGCCGACGACTGGAAAAAATCCGAAAACGCCGCAGATCAACAGCACGACTCCAAGCGAGATTCTGAGCACACGCGACTGCGGCAGCGGCATATGCCGATGCCCGATTTTTACGCGTCTGGGGAGGTGTATGGACATTCGATTTACTAATTCAGTGATTCAGTGACTCAGAAGCGATACCAGTGCCATAATCCGTTTGATTTTCGACTCGGTCAATCAGAGAAAATCTGCCACTTGACGCCCTGCCGTTCTCCGTTACGATACTGCCAGGTTACGGCGTATATCGCGGGTATAGCTTAGTGGTAAAGCACTAGCCTTCCAAGCTAGCTATGCGAGTTCGATTCTCGCTACCCGCTCCACTTTCCGTTCTCTGGTGTTCTGCCTGAGGAGTAGCTGGGCAGTATTGATTTGGTCAGTATCATGTGCAGATGGCGCGCCAAGGCGGCGCCCCTCGCCTCCAGGTCGCACCCGTTGGATGCGTTGGCTCCAACCTAGCGACCCGCAGCAGCCTGGATCGGGGCGTCTGGCAAGGACTGGGGAGTGGGTAACAGCTGGTGCACTTGCACGCGTTTTCCGCGCCCATCTTTTTCCTCAAACACTTTTGTAAAACCGGGCACTCCAGCATCGAGCGCCGGAGCGCGTCCTGGATTCGCCTCATCTATAAAGTTTTCGTATAGCAGGAGCCATCTCGAATTGTGCTCCTGAACGAAGCCCGGAGGGTTTCCGCTTGTTTTTCTGTAAGTATCTGACAGTGAGTATGGAAAGATATATTGCTGAACAATAGCCACTGCAATGTGATGTTAGGGTACCATGATTGCGCCCACTACTCACACCTTCGATCC
>JAQCER010000336.1 GCA_027618625.1 Verrucomicrobiota bacterium | reverse complement strand
CCGTCAAAGGAGCCATAGCAAAAGTGGCTGATGACATTAAAGAAGGCGCATCGCATATCGCGCACACTGTCAAAGAGTCCGCCAACCAACTGGCCAATACCGTAACTGATCCAGACAAGCGCAACGCCGCGATTGGAAAAGCCCGCGAAGAAATCAAGGAAATCAGCAGCAAAGCCGGAGCGACGGCCCGCGAGGCGGTCAAAGATCTCCAGGATCGGGCCAAAGAATTCAAGGATGAGTGGAAGGCCGAACATTCGGCGGAATCCGCAACCCATGATTCCATCGAAACCGCCGCAAAATCCGCTGTGCCACTGCGGACTCCAGACGGCAAGAAATTGTCACTTGCTACCAAGGCCCGGCACATTGGCGACTTCGTCGAGGCCCGGGTCTATGGCGACCAGGCGGAAGCCAGTGAAGAAGCAGGCTTCCGCTACAAGGCAGCCCCATATGATGCGGACAACCTGACGAAACTGCCAGGACTGCAGCAGGGGCATGCGAGCTTCCTCAATGCCATGGGCATCTATAAGATCCGCCAAATCGCAAAATGGACGGACACTAACATTCAGACCATAGCACGTGAGGAACCGTTCCTCCAAGAACACGATCTACGCCTGTGGCGGGCCGAGGCACGCGTCGAAGCGCCACGCAGCGGCTTCCGCAATGCGTGGAACCGTATCAGCGACACTGCTCGCTCAACGGTTCGCTACTACCTTAAAGATATCCCGCGAGGATTCGAAGGAGACGACGTGGAGATGAGTCCCTACGGGGCGATCTACGCGGTGCGTCCTGCGGAAGTCGATCCTCTGGAGCGTATCACTGGGATCAGCCCGGAGATCGCAAACCAATTGAACCGGATCGGAGTGTATCGCTTTAAGCAGGTCGCGGCTTGGAGTACACGATCGCGCCGGAACATCGCACAGCGCCTGGAGCTGCCCGCCGTGACTCAGATCGACACCTGGGTGGAACAGGCTAAACGATTGACCGACCGAGACTGATTACAATGCGCCGCCTCCTGACAAACGTTCGCGCTGTAAGCCCGGGAAGCAATCTTTCGGATGCAGCGATCTTGATTGAGAATGGTCGGATCCTTGCGGTTGGCCACTCGTCGGAGATTCCTCCGACTGAGGGAGACGAAGTCATTGATCTGGCCGGTGCGACGGTCATGCCGGGCTTCATCGACATTCATACCCATGGTGCCAACGGCAGAGATTTTTCCGATGCCACGGAGGACGCAGTGCGCCACATCGCGCAGGCCAAACTCCGCGAGGGCGTCACCACTTTTCTGCCGACCTCGATCACCCTGCCACGCGAGCAGCTGGAGCAAATGATGCACGCCGCCGCCGCCTACCGCAATCATCAGGACGCCGCAAAAACTCCCGCGGTACACATCGAGGGACCTTACATCAATATTGATTGCGTCGGCGCGCAGAATCCGGCGTACGTGCGAGCTCCAGACATCGAGGAACTGCTCGCACTGCACGCTATTTCGCCAGTCGGCGTGGTGTCGCTGGCTGCAGAGACAGAGGGCGCGATTCCCTTCATCGAGCGCATGACTGCAGAAGGGATCACCACCAGCCTCGCCCATACCGCTGCCACCTACGCACAATTCTCCTGTGCCAGGACTGCTGGACTCACGCACTTGACGCACTTCTGCAATCAAATGACGCGACTGCACCACCGCGAAATCGGAGTGGTGGGAGCGGGCCTGCTCGATCGCGAAGTGATGATCGAACTCATCTGCGATACCATTCATCTGGTGCCGGACATGATCCGCCTTGTGTTCACCTTGAAACCGCTTGAGCAACTCATGCTCATCACTGACTCCGTAGCAGCGTCCGGGCTGCCGGATGGTACTCATGTTAGTCTTGGAGGACTCGACGTCGTGGTGAAAGACCGCGCCTGCCGCCTGCAGGATGGCACTCTGGCAGGCAGCACTCTGCGCCTCAACGATGCCCTGAAGAATGTCCACGCCCTGACCCGCCTGCCATTGGAGTCCCTCGTGCGCACCACCAGCCTTAACCAGGCAATGTCCCTCAGGCTGCCCGACCTCGGCAGACTTGAGCCAGGCGCAATTGCCGACCTTGCCGTCCTCGATGAAGACTTTGACGTAGTGATGACGCTCGTCGATGGCGAGGTCCTCTACGATGGCAAAGTTGAATAAATAGTGCCCGCAACCGTTGCCGCAGCCAAAGTCTGCTTCACCGCTTCAAGCAACTCTTTGAGTGTGTGACTTGCTTCCAGAGGATGCCTGAGCCGGAAGCCTGCATTTCACGGGACTCACCCTTGACGAGACGAAGGTCGAATGTGATCACGGCCCTTCCAGCCTGAATGCGATGTGTCGACGTGTCTATGCTTTCGTAAAAACAACTCGTCCGCCCTCAACTTGCGCCTCAATGGTATCGCCATCGACGAATTTGCCATCAAGAATATCGAGACTGAGGACATCGAGAAGATGTTTCTGAATGGCGCGCTTGAGTGGACGCGCGCCGTAGACGGGATCGTAGCCTTGATTGCCGATGAATGTGGCGGCTTCTGCGCTGAGCTTTAGAGTGAGGCCCTGTTTTGCCATGCGGGACACCACGCGTTCGATCTGAAGGAGGACGATTTTATGTAAATCCTCCTTGCCAAGGCGATCGAAAATGATCGTTTCATCAACGCGGTTGAGGAACTCAGGCCGGAAGTGTTGCTTCAGCGCTCCGGTGACGCGGCGACTACGTTCGGCGCGATCGGCGTCGTCGGTGATGAATTCACTACCGATGTTGCTCGTCATAATGATGACGGTATTGCGAAAATCGACCGTGCGGCCCTGGCCGTCAGTGATCCGGCCATCGTCGAGCACCTGTAGCAGAACATTGAATACGTCCGGGTGCGCTTTCTCGATCTCATCTAACAGAACCACCGAATAGGGCCGACGGCGCACCGCTTCGCTGAGCTGTCCGCCCTCTTCGTAGCCGACGTATCCCGGAGGCGCACCAATGAGCCGGGACACACTGTGCTTCTCCATGTATTCGCTCATATCAATGCGCTGCATGGCATTCTCATCGTCAAAGAGAAACTCGGCGAGACTCTTGCTGAGTTCAGTTTTGCCCACGCCTGTCGGCCCCAGGAAAAGGAAAGAGCCGATCGGGCGATTCTCATCTTGCAGCCCCGCACGAGCCCGGCGCACCGCATTCGCCACGGCGATGACCGCTTCCTCCTGACCAATGACCCGATCGTGCAGGCGGTGTTCCATTTTCACCAACTTCTCACGCTCTCCCTCCTGCAGCCGCGATACAGGAATCCCAGTCCATGACGCCACCACACGAGCGATGTCTTCTTCGCGCACCTCTTCTTTGAGGATCTGATTGGAACCCTGCAGTTGCTCCAACCGGGCCTGATGTTCCTTCTGCCGTTTCTCCAACTCCGGCAGCAAACCATACTGGATTTCACTGGCACGCCCGAGGTCGCCCATGCGCTGAGCGCGTTCGAGTTCGTTCTTCAGGTTTTCGACTTCCTCCTGTACGCCACGGACGCCGTCGATGACCGCCTTTTCGTTTTGCCACTGGGTTTTCATCGCGTGACTGCTCTCCTTCACCTCCGCCGCTTCCTTCTCGATGAGCGCGAGCCGCTGCTTGCTGGCTTCGTCAGATTCCTTGCTCAGCGCCTGACGTTCCATTTCCAACTGCATCAGCTGACGCTCGATCTGATCGATCTCAGTCGGCATGGAATCGAGTTCGATCTTCAAGCGAGACGCCGCCTCGTCCACTAGATCTACCGCCTTGTCCGGCAGAAATCGATCAGAGATGTAGCGATCCGACAGAGTGGCTGCGGCAACGAGAGCACTGTCCTGAATACGCACACCGTGGTGCACTTCGTAACGTTCCTTGAGACCACGAAGAATGGCGATGGTATCCTCGACGGATGGTTCGCCGACATGGATCGGCTGGAAGCGCCTCTCCAGTGCGGCATCTTTCTCAATGTATTTGCGGTACTCATCCAGTGTCGTCGCACCAATCGCGTGCAGCTCGCCACGTGCCAGCTGAGGCTTGAGCAAATTCGACGCGTCCACTGCACCTTCAGATGCACCTGCACCCACAATAGTGTGCACCTCATCAATGAACAAGATGATCTCTCCTTCAGACGACGTGACCTCTTTGAGGAATGCCTTCAGTCGATCTTCAAATTCGCCACGGTACTTGGCACCCGCGATCATTCCACCAAGGTCCATGGCAATGAGCCGCTTCCCCTTCAGCGAATCCGGCACATCGCCGGCGACGATACGTCGCGCGAGGCCCTCAACGATCGCGGTCTTACCTGTTCCAGGCTCACCGATGAGCACCGGGTTGTTCTTCGTCCGCCGGGACAGCACCTGCATGATGCGGCGGATCTCCTCATCGCGGCCGATAACCGGATCAATTTTGCCGAGCCGTGCCTTTGCAGTGAGGTCCTGTCCGTATTTCTCCAGGGTCTGATACTTGCCTTCCGGATCCTGATCTTCCACCCGGTGGGCACCACGGACTTCTTTGAGCGCCGCCATTACCTTTGCGTGCGTGATCTTCTGTTTCTGCAAAAGATCAGCGACTGCCGATTTGGACTGGGTCAACGCCAGAACGAAGTGCTCGACGCTGAGAAAATCGTCGTGGAGTTTCTTCTGTTCGTCTTCGGCGGCGATGAAAAGGCCTCGCAACTCACCACTGAGATAGACCTGGGAACTCGCCCCTTTGACGCTTGGCTGGCGGCTGATCCAGAGCGCAAGATCCGCCTTCAACACCGTCATATCTGCCCCAAGCTTGTCCAGCAAGGGCTTCACCAGGCCATCGTCCTGCTCCAGTAATGCCGCCAGCACATGGCCAGCCTGAAGCTCGGCATGCCCAGCGCGCACCGCGATGTCCTGGGCACGCTGAACTGCTTCCTGCATCTTCACCGTAAATTTGTCGATAGCCATACTAGTGTTTCTTTTTTAATTTTCAGCTCGTCACGTCTTTGAGAACACTCTCCCCCGTGTCACCATTCTCCGATAGTCATGACAAGCAAGCGTTCACCAGAAATCCGTTTGTGCTGCTACAATTTTGCTGTCGATTCGTGCGGGATTGTCATTTTTCAGTAATTCTTCACCGACGATGCAGACTCCCGCTC
>JAQCER010000335.1 GCA_027618625.1 Verrucomicrobiota bacterium | reverse complement strand
AGGCACGCAGGAATCACAGCAATCGACGGTTCCGAACTACATTCGTTCTCTAGTCAGCGCTGCAACCCGAAGAATCGAATGTCCTTCTGGACGCAAAATTGCTTTAAGTATCAACGATTTAGCCGTTTGTATTTAGCAGCCGACATGTTGTATGTTTACCGGTGCCAGAACCCGCCAGCCTCTTTGCGATGATACTCTTCGGATCCATCGGGATGGGTGCGTTTGTCTACGGAAAGAGTACCTCGGCATTCAAGCCGATCATCATCGGAATCCTGCTGATGGTGTATCCTTACTTCGTCGAAGGTACGACGCTGATGTATGGAGTAGGCGCTGTCCTCTGTGTGGCCCTGTTCCTGATGCGGGAAAAATAGTAGCTGCTCGACAAGCACGATTCGAACATTGGCAAAGCGATCAGCGTCAGGCAGACTTCCCGCGTGAACCTGTCATCGCTCCCCTTCCAGCCACTACCACTACTCCGTCTCCTCGCCTTTCTTGCCCTGGTTCTCTCGTTGAGCGCCGAGGAACCCGCAGCGTTTTTAAAATCGGCGAAGCGCATCGTATTTCTTGGCGACTCCATCACGAATGACGGCCGCTACATTTCCGTGATCGAGACGCGCCTGCGGCAGGAGGGAATCAGTCCCCTGCCCGAGATGCTCAATCTTGGCCTGCCCAGCGAAGGCTGCACTGGGCTCACCGAACCGGGACATCCGTTCCCGCGTCCGAATGTGCACGAGCGTCTTGATCGAGTCCTGTCGAGAATGCATCCCGATGTAGTGGTAGCGTGCTATGGAATCAACGACGGCATCTATCACCCGTTCAGCGAGGATCGCTTTGCGGCGTTTCGATCCGGAATGCTGGAGCTTGTAGAAAAGGTGCACCGCTCAGGTGCAATGTTAGTGTTAATGACCCCGCCGCCTTTTGATCCGCTGCCAATGGCGAAGCAGGGCAAACTCGCCAAGCTTAATGCGCCGAAATTTGCTTGGACTGACATCTATGAAGACTACGACTCCGACGTGCTCGCCCGCTATGCTGACTGGGTATCGTCCCTCTATGAACCTGTCGAGATGGTGATTGACTGGCACGGCCCGGTGAATGCGCACCTGGCCAAACAACGCGAGACAAACCCTGACTACGTCATGTCAGGCGACGGCATTCACGTGGACGAAGTCGGCCAAATCTTGCTGGCGGAACCGATCCTGCAAAGCTGGGGATTCCCCGCTGGATCATCAAAGGTGAACCAGGAACTGTATGCGCTCGTCAATGAACGGCAGCAGTTGTTGCACAGTGCCTGGTTGACGTATACCGGCCACACTCGACCCGGCATGAAACCCGGAATGCAGATCCAAGATGCAAGTGTAGCGGCAGCGGAAATCGAGACCAGGATCAATGGATTCATCGCTTCACATCATCGTGGTAGCGACACCTTCGAATCGATCGTCGAGAAGATACCCGCGACTGAACGACCACAGCGCCTGTTCAACGGTTTCAATCTCACGGGCTGGAAAGGCGACCGCGATTACTGGTCGGTGACCGATGGCATGATCCGCGGTGCCAACTCTGGCAATGTCCCTTCCAGCACTTACCTGTTTACCAACGGTACCCATCGGAATTTTCGACTCCTGCTCGAAGTGAAGCAAACGATGTCACCCAGGCACTCGACCATGCATTCTGCCGTAGCAGCTTTAGGCGAGCAGATCACGGATACCGGAGACAATCCGTTCGGCTTTCGCGGGCCACTGTTGATGTTCTGTCACGACTGGGGCATCTGGGATGCCCATCGGCGCAATCGCATCGAACCCGCAGGTCACCCAACGACGCTCAACATCGATGCCGAACACCAGGGTGACTGGAATCTGGTGGAATTTCTCGCCGCCGGCGACCGCATCCGCTGTGCAGCAAACGGCGTCGAAGTATTCGATTTCACCGACGCCCCAGAAATGCTGAAAGCCTCATCGATCGGCCTGCAATTGCATGCCAATGGCAAGCCGCAGGAATTCCACTTTCGCGGACTCGTGCTTTGTGCTGAACCAGGGGACGCGTTGGTTTCCGTCGTGAAGCCGTAGCTCACAAATTCGACGGAGTGGCGCTCCGTCATTCTTCTCCTCCCAAGGCGACTCGGGTTCCGCTGACGACTCCAGCGCCCCCCCTCACGCCATCGACAATCCTGTCAGCGTTCCCGTGCTTGTATTGAACGTGTCGGTCTCGATGCCGAGGCGTTGAAGCATGCTCACGTAGAGGTTGCACAACGGCGGCGGGTTCTCTGGATCGAAGGGAAGATGCTGACCGTGCCGGAAGCCGCCGCCAGCGAGGAGAACGGGCAGATTTCTGGTCGAATGACTGCTGGCATCGCCAAGGTTGCTACCGAGGAATACCGTCGTGCGGTCGAGAAGATTCGCGTCATCCTCCTTCGAGCCCTTGAGCTTTCCGAGCAGGTCGCGCACGGTTTTCATCGCCTCAACTTCGACGATCTTGAGTTGCTCCAGTTTGCCGGGATCTTTGCCATGATGTGAGAGGTCGTGGTGCCCAAAGGATACGCCTTCGATTGGCGGGGCAGCAGTGGAACCAGCGAGCATGATGGTGATGAGCCGGGTCGAGTCTGTCTGCAGTGCCAGATGGGTGAGATCAAAGAGCAGGCGCGTGCGCCCAATGAGGTCGGCCGGGTTTGGGATGTCCTGCGGTGGCTCAACTTCCACTTTGGGTTTTGGCTTTCTCGCCCAGCTTTCGTCGTTGACCATACGCAGCTCCAACTCCCGGACGCTAGTGAGGTATTCATCGAGTTTGTCCCGATCGCTACTGCCAAGACTGGTGCGCAGCGACTTCGCCTGCTCGCGAACGTCATCGAGGATGCTGCGCCCGTCTTCGATCCGGCGCATCTGCTCCCGCACTTCAACGGCGCGGCCTTCGAGAAAGAGTCGCGCGAATACCCTGGACGGTGAGTTGTCAGAGGGAATGAGCGCTCCGGTGCGCGTCCACGAAAGGCCGCCCGATCCCTCACCCGATAAGGCGAGGCTGGGGAAACGCGTCAGCGCACCGATATGCTCGGCGGCGAATTGATCAAGCGAGATCGCATTGCGAAACCCCGGCCGACCGGCACCCGGCGCTCCGGTCAGGAAGCTGGCCGAGGCCTGATGCCCGAAGCTCGAACTCATGCCGGCATGCTCCAGTCCGGAGATCACGGTGAAATCATCGCGGTGTTCATTAAGGATTTCAAGGTAAGGCGATGGCGCATAATCCTTGCCGCTTTGTTCAGGAAAGAAGCTGTCAGGATGCAACCCTAGCGGCGCACAGATGCAAACCATGCGACGCGGAGTCCCATTCGTTGCTTCTGGCTTGGAGTCACCGCAAAAAGCATCAAGCCAGGGAAGTGCAAGCGAGATCCCAGCGGAACGGATAAAGGCGCGACGTTTCATCTTCTCAATCTTAATCTTAATCTTAATCGTTGTCTTAATCCTTGTAGAAAATCGTTATCATAGGTGACATGGGAGAAAGGGCGAATGCCGCCTGGTATACCTTGAGCTTTTCGTGATCGAACTGGGGCCTGCGGCAGCTGCGGCATAGGATGACGATGATGACGATTACAATTGCGATTAAGACGCTTACTTGCTTTGAAATAACGCGCTTTGCACGATTTCATGAATCAAGATTCGAAAGCCGTAGTCCTTTTCGCGGATCTTTCCCACGATCGCTTCGATTTCCGGTTAGTCCACGATCATCGGAGAGGCACCGGCCGCATACGTAAGCAGCTTTTCGGTAAGGTTGCGGGCGAGTTGATCTTTGTCATCGAGCAGCAGTGCCTTGTACTGGTCGATATTTTCGAATCGGCGTCCGTCGGGCAATACGTCGCTGGGATCGACCGCAGGGCCGGGCCAAACCCTCATCTGTCGGCCGTTGATTTCCTTCGGGCCGCCATCGCCGGTGGCGCGATAATGATCACGCCATCCGCCGATGACATCGAAGCTCTCAAGCGCAAAGCCCGGCGGGTCGATCTCGCGGTGACACTTCGCGCAACTGGCAACCGTGCGGTGCTCCGCGAGTTGCTCACGGATCGTGGTGGCACCGCGGATGTCGGGCTCAATGGCCCCAACATTCGGTGGCGGTGGCGACGGCGGCGTTCCCAGGATGCGTTCAAGCACCCAGGCACCGCGCAGGACGGGTGAAGTCGTCGTGCCATTGGCGGTAACCTTCAGCACGCTGGCCATCGTCATCACTCCGCCGCGATGACTCCCTGGCGGCACGGTCACTTTACGCATCTTCGCGCCCTCGATTCCTGGAATGCCGTAGTGCCTTGCGAGGCGTTCGTTGAGGAAGGTGAACTCTGAATCGACGAAGTTCGCAACGCTAAGGTCTTTCCTCAGCACTTCGTCGAAGAACAGCGCTGGCTCTTTAATCAAGGCGGCCCTGAGGATGTCGTCATATTCCGGGTAAAGTTTTTGATCGGGCGAGGTGGCATCGATTGCACGGAGGCTAAGCCATTGGCCGGTGAAGTTTTCAGTGAAGGCCGCGACCTTCGGATCGTTCAGCATGCGCTCGACTTGCCCACGGAGAACTGCCGGATCACGAAGCTTCCGCGCAGCAGCGAGATCGTGCAAGGTTTCGTCCGGCATCGAACTCCATAAGAAATAAGACAAACGACTGGCAAGGGCGTAGTCGTCCGGTTCAGTCGCCTCTGGGAGAAACAGGAAACTGGGTGAAACGAGGATGCCCTTGAGCCCAACCCGCACCGCCTGCTCAAATGTGTATCCTCCCTCCAACCGGGATTTCACCCGCGTCAGGAAGGGCTGGAGATCCCCGTCTGTCACCGCTCGTCGAAACGCCCGCCGCGCGAAGTCGCGCAGAATCCGTTCGGCATCGATCAATGGCCGCGACGAGACAACTTCGTATCTGTGACCATCTCCGTCGCCTTCCACGCGCTCCTGTTTGAGATCGCCAAAAATCGCCCGATGGCTCGGTGGCGGCCACGATTCCAACAACGGGCCTTCGACCTCGACCCACTGGATGACCAGACCCGGACCGGTGTATTTGTCAGCACCGATTTCCTCCACCTTCGGAGGCAGCGCTGGAAGGCCATCAGCGATGATGCGGATGCGGTTCTCGGGCTCAAGTTGTTCAGTAAACTCGATGACCGTCGGCTTGTCCGCCGGA
>JAQCER010000334.1 GCA_027618625.1 Verrucomicrobiota bacterium | reverse complement strand
GCAATTCGCGGCCCTGCTGCCTTGCAGGAACAAGAACCAGCAACGATTGAAGCTGCTCAATAGCCAACCGGCCCGTCCCAGCCGACACCAAAAAGTCTGCGAATCACAAGCATCGGGGCTCCGCTTCCATTGAGGATCGCTGGCTCAGCGTTCCCGACCGCTCCAGCAGACGGGATAGCCTCTTTGCCCTGAGTGAAACAGCTAGAAATCCATGTCCAGAAACCGCGCTTTTCGCGTCTCGACCTCTCGCAGCATCTTCTCGCTATTCAGCCGGAGCAGATGACAAAGCTCGCCGGCAATCACCCGTAACACCTGGATTCCAGCCACTGGGTCTTTTTCCAGAAATGCATCAAAGGCTTCCTTCTCGATGGTCCAGAGGTCGGCGTGATCGCTGTCGACGATCACATCCGCACTCGAATGGTGGCAGTCGATCAGGCTGACTTCTCCCACGAGGGCGCCAGGACGCAGGCTTGCGAGATCGACGATGTCGCCATGGGCATTGCAGAGCACCTTCAGTTTGCCGTCCAGAACCAGCGACATGGTGGAATGATGGCTGCCCTGTCTCGCGATGTAGGCCCCATGGGGCATGGTCTGGAATGTGCCGTAACCAGCAAACTGGTCCCGCACGGCTGAATCAAGCTTCTCTAACGCGCCTACGGATGGAAGTCTGGGGGATGGATCGCTATTCGCCATTGCCTCACACTCTACAGGAATTTGACAGGTGTGAGCCAATCAAATCCCCTCAATTGTTCCGCATATATTGACGATCCCTCTCGAATGGCTCCCACTTGGAAACAAGTGTGAATTTCAGGCCTACCAGGCGGGATCAGTCGATCACTTCCGGCCATTGGGTGTGGAAAACTTGATCGAGGGGCTTGTCGACACGCTGATACGTGTGGGCGCCGAAGTTTTAGTAGTGTGCCTGGAGCAGATTGGCTGGCAGGCGGGCGGTGCGGTAACTGTCGTAGTAGCCGAGCGACGCGCTGAACGCGGGAGCCGGAATGCCATTCTCGACGGAGAGCGCAACGACTTTGCGCCAGTTGGCCTGCAGGCGGTTGAGCGTCTCCGTGAAGTAAGGAGCCAGCATGAGGTTCGCGAGATCAGAATTGGTCTCGTAAGCTTCCTTAATGCTGTTGAGGAACTGCGCGCGGATGATACAGCCTCCACGCCAGATCGTGGAGATGTCTCCCATGTTGAGATTCCAATTGTACTGCTTGCTGGCGAGCCCGAGCATCTCCATACCCTGAGCGTAAGAAATGATCTTCGATGCGAACAGCGCGTCGCGCACGGCTGTGACGAGTTCCTCTTTGCTCATTGAACACTGGAACTCCGTCGGGCCCTGAAGGTGCTTCGAGGCCTCGACCCGTTCGTCCTTCCATGATGAAAGGATACGGGCTTCAACCGCTGAGTTCATGGTGGAAATCACCGCACCCATTTCCGTGGCGGAAAGAACAGTCCAACGACCGGTGCCCTTTTGACCGGCGCGATCAAGGATCAGGTCGACCACGTATTCGCCAGTCTCATCGTCCTTGACGGTGAAAATCTGTGAGGTGATCTCGATGAGGTAACTTTCGAGATCGCCATTGTTCCACTCGGTGAAGATTTCGTGCAGATCCTGGTTAGTCATGCCAGGGAAATTTTTGAGCAGATTGTAAGCCTCGCAGATGAGCTGCATGTCGCCGTACTCGATGCCATTGTGAACCATTTTCACGTAGTGACCAGCACCGCCAGGACCCATGTGACGGCAGCAGGGCTCGCCATCGACGACTGCGGCGATCTTGGTGAAGATTGGCTCAATGATGCCCCAGCTATCGAGCGGCCCACCGGGCATGATGGCGGGGCCTTTCAGTGCGCCCTCTTCTCCGCCAGAAACGCCGGCGCCGATGAACAGCAGGCCCTTTTCCTCAAGCTCGCGGCTGCGGCGTTCGGTATCGGTAAAAAGTGAGTTTCCGCCATCGATGATCAGGTCCCCTTTGTCCAAAAGCGGAACCAGCTGCGCGATCACGGCATCTACGGCTGCACCAGCCTGCACCATGATCATCACCCTGCGCGGGCTCTGGATACTGTCGACGAAATCCTTCAGTTCCTTGAACCCAACGACTTCGTGCCCTTTGGCGGTTCCGTTCAGGAAATCCTCGGTCGTGGCGTAGGTTCGATTGTAAACTGAAACCTGAAAGCCGCGGCTTTCGACGTTCAAAACGAGGTTCTGGCCCATCACGGCCAGTCCGATGAGTCCGAAATCACTTTTAATCATAAGGTCTATTTGGCGCTGGCGGGTTGTAACAAAAGTGCCGCCATTCCCGGCAGTGTTAACGCTTTTGCTTGCCCCAAAGGGGTGATAGCCGCTTGTTTCCCACTGTGCAAATGACAAATAACAGTATCCGGGTTTCCTTGACCGAAGATCCCATCCCAGTGGTCGATCCTTTTGAGGACGAGCGACTCGGGGCCGATTTGCGGTTTTTAGGCGTGGTTCGTGGCGTCGAAGGCGGTCGGAAGATCTCTGGAATCCGCTACTCGGCATACCCGGAAATGGCCGAACGCACACTCCGGAAAATCGTCGACGACTTCCAAAATTCAGTCAGCCCACACCCGGTAATTATCGTGCACCGGATCGGATTTGTGGCTGCAGGCGAGCCGTCGATCGTGATTGCCCTGGGACAGCCGCACAGCGCCGCGGCGTTTGACTTGCTTGCCAGCTACCTTCGACGTATCAAAGAAGACGTCCCCATCTGGAAACATCCTGTTTTCGCTGACGAGACAACCAATACCTCGTGAACATCCCCAACCAGTTGACGCTCGCGCGTCTGGTCTTAACCGCGATCTTCGTCGCCGTGGTATCGATCGACAGTCTGCCGGAACGCTACAGCATCGGGCTGATGTTGTTCATCATTGCAGCCATCACCGATTTCCTCGATGGCTACATCGCACGGAAGCACAGCCTCATCACGAACTTTGGCAAGCTCATGGATCCGCTTGCCGACAAAGTGCTGATGTGCTCGGCCTTCGTCATCCTGACCCGGGATGACCTCATTCCCGCATGGATCGTCATCGCCATGCTGGCCCGCGAATTTCTCGTGACTGGCTTGCGTTTGCTGGCCACATCGCAGGGCGCCGTGCTGGCAGCAGATTCTCTCGGCAAATTGAAAACCGTCCTGCAGATCGTCACGATCATCTATCTGCTGATGTTCATCGCGTCGAAAGAAACGATGTTCGCATGGAGCACTTTCCTCTTCGAATGGAAATGGACCAGCCGAGCCATCGCGGGAGACGCCATCATTGGCATCACAGCATTCGTGACCATTTACTCGGGCATGAGCTACATGGTAAAGAACCGGGCGCTGCTGTCCGATGTGGATTGAATGAATCGCTGCCGAGGCGCGTTTGCAGGAATGAAAGGCACAAAATAAGCGACTTATCATGCTTGTCATGAAAAGTAGACACCAAAGTTGCTGGACGTGGAAGCGAGGGAAAAGCGGATACCATTCTGGGGCCGTGGCATCATTTTTTATCTGTCGATCGGTCTCGACATTAAGAGAACAGGATGCTCAGGCAGGAGACACGTAGGGCGGCGTGGAATTCGGTGAGTTCTTCCGGGAAGGGTTCCTCGTTGTCTTCGATCGCGACTCTGAGTGCGGCGATCATTGAATCGGCTTGGGCCGCGATGGATTCGTCGGCAGATTCAGGGATGGTGGCATCGAGAAGGGCGATGCCAAAATCGGTGGGCACGATCAGTTCTTCCGCCCAGCGGAGGACGGTCTCGATAGGGGGCTGGTCGGGGAAGCGCTCGGCAATGAGGTCGAGGATGTCGGCGCGGGTAGGGACATTCATGAGGAGCGCGAGAAAGAAGCGGAGATCTGGATCGTCGATGTGACCGCGCAGGTCTGCGATGATATCCCGGCGGCGGGATTCGGCCAGCGTGTCAGGAATTCCGTTCGCGAGTTCGCCGTGTTTTTCTTGAAATGCCTGGAAGACGGATTCCCATTCGCCCAGATTCTGAAGGTGGCCCAAGGCGTGCTGCAGGGTGTAGAAGCCGCGTTCGAAATCCAGGCTCTCCACCATCTCAATGACGAGCTGGGCGTAGTCGGGATGGCCAACAGTTTCCAGAACGTCGAGGAGTTGTTTGCGGCGCATCGTCAGCGCGTCCTCTTGATTGGGATCCATGGCGATGTGGGGTGGCAGGTAATTGAACTGCGGCCCGGTGCCTGGATCGTTTTGGGTGCGGACCACCACGGTGACAGAGGGCGTATCAAGATGGAAGAGAGAGTGGATACAGCCCTGGCCAGAGGTGATGGGAACCGTGTGCCCGGTTTGCAGAAGCTCGATCTGCCTCATCCGCAGATCGCCGATGCGCAAATGCGGAGTGATTGATTGGGCGGTCTCGAAGTCGAACTCTGCATGGATGCTGGAGCCCGCCATGACATGAAACGCGCCTGAGAACTCGTGCTGATGGATGTCGGTGGTTCCATCCAGCCAGAACAGGATCTGAATGTAGAAACGTTGGTCAACAAAGGCCACCAGCTCAGGCTGGCCGAAACCCGACTGGCTTTGAAAAGGTTGTCCGTCATTGCAGAGAAACTCGTGGACCAGGTCGTCCAGATCCACGTGCTCGGACGGAGGTGCTTCATTCAAGGCCACTTGAGCGATTTCGGGGAAGACTTCGAGCGAAAAATTCGTCTGCTTCCACCGTTCCAATACCGTGCGGCCGAGCTGTTCGAAAAAGGGATTCATGGCCACATGCTTCGGCCATTCGAAGCCGCGCCACAAGGAGCAATCTTCGGGTATCAGGCAAATAATCCACGCCCACGCTCGGGCCGACCAGGATTCGTTTCGTTGACTCGCTCTGGGGTTGGGATAAGAATTGTGCAGCGGCGACAAATATGGCGGCCACCTTCGAAATTCATCCACCATCGTATCCGCTTAATGAGGATGCCTTCAAACACGCCCTGACGACCGGACACGGACGCGCCTTGGTTCATGCGCAACGATTCGATGTCACCGAGTTTCGTGATGCCGTTTTTGGAGCTGCAGCCACCTGTCTGGTTTTCGACCCGCAGATCGAGGGGCATCGGGAGTGGTGGCTCGCACAGCTATGCCATGCAGCGGGAGTGGTTGAAAGAGTCATCGAATCTCCGCCGGATGCTGCTTGCAGTAGAAA
>JAQCER010000333.1 GCA_027618625.1 Verrucomicrobiota bacterium | reverse complement strand
TTTGAATCGGCGCGGGTTTGCCACCTCATTCGTCTGCCAGGGCTGCGGATTCGTCGCAAAGTGCAATCACTGCGCCAGCTCACTAACATTCCACCAATCCGAAGAAAAACTCGTTTGCCACATCTGCGGTTTTCGAAAACTGATGCCGCGCAAGTGCCCCGAGTGCGGCGATCCTTCCGTGCGGCTTCAAGGCTATGGCACGGAACGTGTCGCCGAAGCAGTCGGCCAGGTGTTCCCAAAGGCACGCGTGGCCAGAGTCGATGCCGACAGCATGCAGCGCAAGAATCAGCTAAGGGAGACGCTCGCCGCCTTCAAAGCCGGCAAGCTGGACATCCTGGTTGGAACGCAAATGATCGCCAAGGGACTGCATTTCCCAAATGTCACGCTGGTGGGTGTTCTGAATGCTGACCTTGGGTTACACATGCCTGATTTCCGCTCGGGCGAGCGTACGTTCCAGCTGCTGACCCAGGTCGCTGGCCGTGCCGGGCGCGGTGAGATGAAGGGCGAAGTGTTTGTGCAGACATTCACCCCGCACCACCCGGCCGTGCAGTTTGCCAGGCACCACGACTTCGATGGCTTTGCTGAGCAGGAACTGGAAATGCGCAGGCTCTGCGGCTTCCCCCCATTCTCTCACTGCGTGCTCATTACCGTGCGATCCACCAATGAACGCATGGCCGAGTTCACCCTGGAGACGCTGCACAAGCGGCTGCAGAAAGACCTGCCGTCGACCATTTTACTAGGGAATCCTGCCCCATCGCCACTGGTAAAAGCTGCCGATCAATACCGCTTCCAGCTCATGATGCGGGCGAAGTCGGCTTCCACGGTGACGCGATATCTGAACACGATCATGGAAAAAATGACGTTTCCGGAAGAGGTATTCGTCGTTATCGACGTCGACCCGATGTACATGGGCTAACATTGACACAGACTGATGGCCCTACCGACCGCAACAGATGGCGATCTCGCCTCGTTCTGCGAAGTGCTCACTGAGTTCATCAAACTGGAAGCGCGTGCCCAGCGCAACCAGCATATGAACCAGATTCTTCGCCCGTTGGAAGAACGCGTGCTCGATGAGCGTTGCCTCGCGGAGCTGCGCTCAGATGGGCAATTCGAACCTGACATGCGTACCTTTCGATTCGATTGCGATGGAAAGTTCGGGAACACTGCGCGATTTCGCGAAGGCGACCGACTGCGCCTGCATCATGGCGACTACCAGCAGGGCTTCGACGTGATGTTGACCTCTGAGTCGGACTCCGGAGTCGACATACGCCCTGAAACCAGGAAGGCAGATCTCTCCATCGCTCTTAAGGACTCACCAGCGGGATGGCTGCTCGATGAGAGTTTCTTCGATGCCGAGAAGCTGCTGCTAAATGGCCTCGAAGTTGCCGTGGCTTCTCAAGATGGACGCGACCTAGTGCTGGCGCTGTTTGCCGGATGCGCGCAGCAGGAAATCGATTTCGGGTTTGATGATTTTTCAGATGGCGAAGCCTATGCGGAAGCCGCCGGGCTCAATGAATCGCAAGGCTGTGCCCTGGAGTCTGCCGTGAACGCGAAACATTGCCACCTCATTCAAGGCCCCCCCGGAACGGGAAAGACTTACGTGCTGGCCCAGACTGTTGCCACATTGGTCGAACGGGGCGAGCGCGTCCTGCTGACTGCCTTCACCCACCGGGCGATCCACCACGCACTGCGCGTGTGCGACCGAGTCATCAGAGATCCAGAGAGAATCGCGAAAATTGGCGTCTACGTTTACGATCCCAATCTGGCACCGATTCGGCAATTTGAGACATGGGCGAAGTCTCCGATGAAACACAAACATGGTGGTCTCCTGGTAGGGACGACGCCCTACTCTGCCGCTTCCCAGCGCATGGGCGGCGCGCAGTTTGACACCGTTGTAATCGACGAATCGAGTCAGATGACCATTCCGCTCGCCATTCTAGCGATGCTCAAAGGGCGCAAGTTTATCTTCTTTGGCGATCACCGACAATTGCCGCCGGTATTGCAGTCGATCCCGAAACGCGAGGCTGCAAGCTGGTCGGTTTTCGGCAGCCTGGCCCGGCAGGCGGAAGTGACGACTTTAAAAACCACCTACCGGCTCAATGCGCAACTCGCCGAATGGCCGAGCGAAAGCTTCTACTCAGACGAACTGCGGTCAGATCCATCGGTAGCGAATCGCGTCCTGCCTGCGCCTAACAGACCACCCAACCACGCCGCGCTCTCTACACGTGCCAGTTTGACATTGTGCGAGATTGACCACGAAGGCTGCCGCACGGCGTCCAAAGAAGAAGCTGACCTCATCACCGAGATCATAATCGATGCGATCGAATCTGGACTGGCGCCAGCGGAAATCGGCGTGGTCACCCCCTTTCGCCGTCAGGCACGCCTGGTAAAGAGACGCCTGCGCCGCCACCCCAGACTGCCATCCGGTGCTGCTGCAGACATCGTTGCCGACACCGTTGAGCGGTTTCAGGGACAGGAACGGGAACTCGTCATTCTTTCGCTCACCACATCGGATACCGACTTCCTTGAGCGCATCGCCGACTTCTACTTTCAAGAAGAACGCTGGAATGTCGCCGTCACCCGCGCCCGCTCGAAAGTTGTCATCGTTGGATCCCCAGCGATCCGAAAATTCGCCCCGCTTGATTCAGAACTGATCGACCAAGTCGCACTGATCCGCAGCCTGCTCAACAGAGCCGAGCGGGTGCGTGACTGGCTTTAATTTAATCAAATAGTCTGGTCTAACCTGCCGCTGTCGTACCGTAAAAGGCAAACGCACAGATTAACAGGAGTAATCCATACCCGGCACCGCCTGCACAGGCGCCTTTCCAGCGGGCCTCGGACGCGCTCACCCATGCGATCTGATCACGCAGGACGTAAGGCATTCCAACCCAGAATAGACCAATGATGATCCACGTGTAAGCAAGCAGTGGTAATAACAACCGGGTGATGGGCATTTCCAGAAATGCCGCATCAAGAACGGGAGAGGCCGCCAGCAGCAGCAGCACACCAAGCGCGCGAACCGACAGGAATTCATCCACGCAATTGATCACCAGCAGGTAAGTTACAGGGATCGCGATCTGCAGGAACTGCCGAATCGACTGGAACTCGCCGAGATCCATCGCGCTGATCAGAATCCAGGACCAGATGAAATCAATCGTGAGAATGATGACGCCGATTCCTTTGTCGCGCGGCATCTTTTTTAACCAGGCGGTGAGCTTCTCGCGTCTCAGGAACGCGAAGACGTGGCCGACAACCAGTAACAACCCGAGAACAATCCCCGCCGTCTTCAGGCTGAGATCGTCGTAAACGGCGGCATAGATGGAATGGATGAACTTCATGGATTGGGATCAGTCGTGGAGAACGGGGTCGCCGTAGAGGGTATAGCCAGTTGATTCTGTAACGAGGACGTCAAAAATTTCCCCAGCGAAGCGTTGCTGATCACCTTCGATGATCACAATCTTATTCTGCATGGTGCGACCGGACAACCGCTCGGAGTTGGTCTTGCTGGCACCCTCGCAGAGGATCTCCACCGTTTGACCAACGAGCGCATAGTTTTTCTCGCTCGCCAGTCGATTGACCAGCGTCAGCAAGTCCTGGTTGCGTTCCTCCTTCACTCTTTCAGGAACTTGAATGTCGTCCGGCATCTCGGCCGCAGGGGTATTGCGCCGCTTGGAGTAGCGGAAGACGAATGCATTGTGAAAATCCACACGCTCAACGACACTCTTGGTCTCAAGGTAATCTTCGTCGGTTTCACCTGGAAATCCGACAATGATATCGGTCGAGATCGCGATATCAGGCCGTGCCTCCTTCATTTGATCGCAGATTTCAATAAACTTCTCTGCCTTGTAGGGACGGTGCATCGCACGCAGAATGCGATCGGAACCGGACTGCAGGGGAAAATGGACGTGTGAGGCCAGCTTTGGCAAATAGCGGAAAGCCTCGATCAAATCGGCCTTATAGCCAATCGGATGCGGCGAGGTGAAGCGGATGCGCTTGATCCCGTCGATCTCGTGGATCGCTTCCAGCAACTGGACGAACGGCGACTTGTCATCTACTCGCGGAAACTCATGCCGCCCGTAGAGATTGACAATTTGCCCTAACAATGTCACCTCCCGCACTCCCCTGTCCGCGAGCGTCCGCACTTCCGCCACTATATCGGCAATGGGCCGTGCCCGTTCACCGCCCCGGGTGTAGGGAACGATGCAAAAGGTACACTTCATGTTGCATCCCTGCATGATCGACACAAATGCGGTCGACTGATTCTCCTTCAGCTTGTGATCGCGAATCGTATTCTGGGAATCCTCCTCCTCCGCGACATCCACGATCGAGTAGCGGACTTCGTCCATCTGCCGCTGCAGGCGCCGTTGTAAAATCTGATCCACATAGCCGACCACCTTGTGATACTTCTGCGTTCCGGCCACCAGATCGAGATGCGGCACATCCTGAATCAATTCTTCTCCCCGGCTTTGCGCCATGCATCCAAGGAATCCGTAAACGACATGCGGCTTGCGCTGGCGAAGGCGACCGAGAATCCCCATCTTCCCCAGCGCCTTTTGTTCCGCCTGGTCACGGACGCTGCACGTATTGATCAAGATCACGTCGGCGTCCGACTCGTCCGCCGTTACTGCATAGCCCGGCTTTTCCAGGAACATCTGAGACACCTGTTCGGAGTCACGTTCGTTCATCTGGCAGCCGTAAGTTTTGATAAAAACCTTGAACATTCGCTTTCGTACCGCCGTATCTACACCTCCGGCGTGGTGGGGCACTATATGCACCGTTGGCTATCTGGAAAGCCCCAATCACGGCAAAAATGGAGCCATTTCCGCCCGAACAAATCGGAGAAATTCACGGAAATTGCGCTACTTTCGAGCACTGCCGTTTGAACCGGCCCCGATACGGAGCCAGCGTAACCTGATGTCCGCTGGAGCCCAGCTACCGGCCTCTCCACTCCATGACGACCACTAATCCCCGCGCACTCTGCCGCGATATCCTCACCCATTGGAATCCTGACACTGGATTTGCTGCAAATCTCATCGAGCGCGCTGCCCGCGACCACAACCTCGACGTCCGCGATCGGGCGTTCCTGAACTCGCTCGCACTCGGAGTGCTGCGGAACATTACGTTGCTCGACCATTGGATCGATCAACTGGGTGGCC
>JAQCER010000332.1 GCA_027618625.1 Verrucomicrobiota bacterium | reverse complement strand
CCGCCGCCGAAGCCCGTCGAATGTTCGAAAATTCCCGAAAATCGCGTTTTCTCCCAGGCACTAGCTAAATGAATAAAAATCATGACTTATGGTGTTTTCTGTAATTTCAAAAATCTACAGGTCGTCGCGTGAATTGCAAGTTTGAACTCTATTTTCTATAAAATTCGCACTTACGAAAAACCCGATAAGCGTTCATTGTGGCGACCGGGGGCAGTGGTGGAACGGGGCGGCTTGGGTGGCGTTTGCGGATACATGGTCGATGAGGTCGGTCGATCATGATGTTGCCGACAGGATTGTCGCCGAACGAGTCGTTGCGATTAGTATTAGTCGTTGCGATGGCCGAAGGTTGTTTTCAGTCAATCGTGCCTGAAAAAGCTTCGACGAAAATAGATAAATAGATAGCCGATAAGAAACAATGAGCCCAAGAGGAACACGATGGTCGAGCCCGCTGGCCAGTCGAGGCGATAGGCAAGAATGAAGCCGAGGCACGAGCCGAGTGCACCAACCAAGCCTCCGCCAAGAAACAGCTTCGAAGCGTCTTTGGAAAAAAGTGCGACCGTGGCAGCTGGGCTGACGAGCAGTCCGACGCTGAGGATGCAGCCAACGGCTTGCAGGCTGGATACCAGAGCAAGGATGGTCACGCCAAAAAGGACATAGTTCAAGGCACGCACCGGGACGCCAAGACTGGCGGCGATGTTAGGCTCGAAGAGCATGAGCAGGATCGAGCGCTGATAGGCGGTGAGCACGATGACGGCGATGGCGCTGATGATGAAAGCGATCCACAAGTCAGCGTCCGCCATCCCTAACAAACCACCGAACAACCATTCATCGAGCTTTTGGCGAATGCCAAGTTTGGCGATCAGGATGAGCCCGCCAGCAAATCCGGCCGTGTAAAGGATCCCGAGCGCGGTGTCCTGATCGACTCGGGAACGTTGGGACAGGAAAAGCGAGCCCAAACCGACGAACAGACCCGCGGCAATCGCTCCAGCGAGCACACTCCACTGGCTCAATCCAAAAATCATCACAGCCAGCGCGATCCCAGGGAGCAGGCCGTGACTGATGGTGCCTACGCGCAGTGCACTGCGTTTCAGAACGATGAACGCGCTGATGTAGCCGTTGGCAAAACCAATCATCAAACACGCGAGTAGCGCTCGCTGGCAGATCGGCATCGTTAGACATTCCTGGATCGCCTCAATCATGCGTTGAGGTTTTGGGTAATAACGCCTCCATATGCAGCGGTCAGGTGATCGTCGGTCAACACGTCTTGAATGGCACCATGAGCGATCGTATTTCGGTTCAGAAGGAGTGCTTCGTCAAAGAGTGTCGGGGCCGTGCTCAGATCATGATGGCTGGCGATGAGGAGCCTGCCTTCTCCGGCCAGTTGCCCTAACAGTTTTCCCAGGGTTTCCCGCGCGGGCGTGTCCAAGCCGGTGAATGGCTCGTCGAGTAAGAGGACATGCGCTTCCTGAGCCAAGGCGCGCGCGATGAATGCGCGCTGTTGCTGGCCGCCGCTGAGCTCTCCAATCTGGCGATTCATCAGATCCGTCATCTCCATCGTTTCAAGTGCCCGTGTCACCATCTCACGGTCGTGTTTGCGAAACGACCGCCAGTTGCCAAGTTGAGCGAAGCGTCCCATCTCGACGAGGCCCCGTACCGTGATGGGGAAATTCCAGTCAATTTCACCTCGCTGAGGAAGGTAGGCGATCTCATGGTGCGCCTTGTGCATTGGTGCCTCCCGCCATACCACCGTGCCGGATTTCGGTTGCACGACACCAGCGAGTGCCTTCAATAAGCTGCTCTTTCCCGCCCCGTTAGGGCCCAGCAAGGCCAGACGGCACCCGCACTGAGCACTGAAGGAAACCTGATCCACTGCGAGCGTCTCGCCATAAGCAACGGTCAAAGATGAAGCGTCCAGTCGATGCTTTCCGTAGCCATGGCAAGTTCCTCCTTCGGCACCCCAGCAGATGTGTTGGTCCCGATCACTCATGGCCAGCGAAAGTCGAGGAAGACGCTGAGTTCATCGCTGTCCGACCACTCCGTGTGCGACTTTGCCTCAAGCGCGTCCGGCTCAAGTTCCACTGTAACAGCAACGTGATCCGGCCCATCCTCCCAATTCGCTTCAAGCAGCAGCTCCACACCATCAGCAGGGTCAGTGAGACTGCTCTCAATCTCCCATTCCTGATCCTGAGAATTTTTGAACTCTGCGATAATCCTACTCTCCTGGCGCAAGGTCAACGACTGTGGTGGGTGCGACGTGCGAATACGAATCAACGCCGGAACTGCTGTCGCAGTAACCGCACGTTCGGCCGAAACCGTCGAGGTTCGGTCGTTCGCCTGAGTGATCCGGAACAGCACGATACCAATAGACACCAAGCCGACAACCGCCGCAAGCGTGCGGAAGACTGGAGAGCCTTTCATTTCTTGGTCGGCTTCAATGCCTTCAAAATCGTGCCGACATTGTGCCTGAGCATCCCCTCAAAGGTCGATCCTGCTCCCGGCTTTGTGCCATCAGCGATTAGGGGCGAGGCCAGCTTGATGCCAGTTTGTTGTGCTATCTCCCGCAGAATCTTTGGATTGGCCTGATCTTCGGGAAAAACGGCCCGGATCTTCTCATCGCGGATGACCTTCAACGCTTCAGCGACGAACTTTGCCGAGTAGTCCTCTTCCCGCGCCAGTCCCATGATCGGAACGAAGCGAAAGGCGTATTCCTTACAGAAATAGCCGAAAGCGGCGTGTGCTGTTACCAGTTTCCTATCCTCCTTGGGAATCGCGGAAATCTCGGTCTGCGCCCATTTTTTCAGCGCTTTCATCCGTGCTGCGGTTTCCTTCCCGCGCTTTGCGTAGTCGGATTTGTGAACCGGATCAGCTTCGATCAGCGCCTTTGCAACGACCCCTGCGGCACGTGCCATATTGTCCGCACTATGCCACCAATGGGGATCGATGCTGCCAACAGAGTGCGCAGGACAACACAGGAAGAGGGCATCGTCGGCGGAAATTTTCAGTGATGGAATGGTCTTGCCCACTTCCACAATCGTGACGTTCGCGCCCAATGAGTCCTTTAGCTTCCCGAGGTAAGGTTCCAGGTCTTTCCCCGAAGCGAAAAGAATCGTCGCTCCTTGAATCGCACGCAGGTCACTGGCGCTCGGCTCGAAGTGGTGGACATCGCCTCCGGGTTTGAGCAGATCAATGACCTCGACAGCATCGCCTCCTACTTGTCTCACCAGATCGGAAAGCAAGGGATGCGTGGTAGAAACTTTCAGCTCCAAAGAGTGAGCGGTGGCCCCGAGCAGCAATAGGGCGCTGCCGAGAATGATTAGGGATCGTTTGATATTCATCGTTGGTATTTCGCTGCTTCAGTCGGTATTTAACGCACTTCGCCCCCACCCCAATTGAAACCGAACCCTAACCAGACGCTGTGCTCGTCCTGGTTGCCGCTAAGGCGATCGAAGTTATACTGAAGTTTAAGATTCGTATTTCGGGTCGGTCGAAAGGTCATCACGGGCGACAGGCGCAGGCGCTCGTCGAGGCCCGCCGGAGCGATCCCTTCCACCCAGGCAACGCCCAACCCCGTTTCCAGGGAGTCGTTCCAGCCATAGTGCAGTGACGAGGATAAACCCCATTCCGAGAGGCTGGCAGATCGTGCCTCCTCCTCTTCGTGCTCGTCCTCTTCGTGATGCTCGTCCTCCTCCTCGTGGAGTTCCTCTTCTTCCTCTTCTTCGCCTGGCAGGTGGCCAGAGATCGCATTGATGTCGCGCATCATTGCAGCCGTGCGCCAGCGCAGGTGGCGACCACCTGGCTCGTAGCCGTTCTCCCTCCACAGGTATTCAACGCCCACAGTGTAGGCCGAGGTATCTCTGGCAAACGCGTTGTCTCCCCATGCGGCGGACAGGTGGCCGGAGAATTGGTGGAAGTCGTTGTAGTCCCATTTCGCCAGCCAGTGAAGGTTATGTAAATCGTTGGAAAACGCTGCGCCTTCGGCCTCGAAAGGCGGTTCCTCCTCCTTCTCGTGTTCGTCACCGTGCCCTTCGACAACGGCAGTTCCAAAGGAATAGGACAACGCGCTCGTGAACGGTGTTGGCAAGCGCCAGGTAATCTCGCCGCCCTCTGTGGCCAAGCTGTCTTCACCCAAAATGCGACCCTCTAGAAGATCCTTGTCAACGAAGAAATAGCCATGCGGATGCACCGCGTTGTAAAATCCGAATCGATTGAAGTAGCGGCCGCCGCGGAGTTCGAAACCACCTGGCAGCGACTTCACTTTAAGGAACGCTTCTTCCCACCCACCTGACCATTCATCGTCCAGATCGACTACAGCTGCATAGGTCGCGAAGCCCTCAAGGTATTCTCCGAGCCGCAATGAGGTGCCCAATTCGAGGTTCTGCATCGTGAAGCCCTCGCGGTTCGGGTCATGATGCCCAATGGCGACCTGATCAACAATGTCGTCTGACGTGGACGTGCCGAACGCCGAATTGAGATGCACGTGGGGAAAGAGGATACCGCCGAGGCTCACTCCTTCGCCCGTCCAGAGATCGGTCGACGCCGCTGGAACGGTCGGCTCATTGATGTCCAGTCGTTCGGTGGCGTTTTCTCCGGCCAGAGCAAATGACGCAATGGCCAGTATTCCAGTAACTACATAAAATGATTGTTGCATGTGGTCTGCATTAGCAGCAATCGAATCGAAGTCAAATTACTAATGCGAAATTTGTGCGTTAGCGTGCATTTTGTATTAGATGCCGGAACTTTGTGGCAGCCCAGCATGTAAGCGGTCTAGCCAAGTGATGGCGGGCCAGTGTGTTGTATGGCTAATCATTCAACGATATTGCTATTCAATAACGTCAACGATCACGCGGCCGTAGCGAGTGAGGCGCGGAGATCCGTGGTCTGTGCCCGCCAGTATGATGTGCATTCTGCCAGTGCCTGGAGCCATGACTCGATCTCTGGGAACAGTGAACGATGTCTTTTGCTGGTCGAAGTCGTTGATCGCTACGGGTTGTCCAGCGACGGGGGAGGTGGGTCTGGGGGAAATTTCGCTCGCCTTTGATATACTTGTCGGCGCTTTCGGCTGCTGTTTCCGCCATGACTTTCGGGAACTGCATTCCCGTCGCCACGATCTTGCCTTCAGCAATCAGCTTGACGACATCATCCGCACCATCGAAGCCGAAGACC
>JAQCER010000331.1 GCA_027618625.1 Verrucomicrobiota bacterium | reverse complement strand
AAGACCGGCAAGTCTGGCAAGCATCTCGTTCTGAAAGTTCCTCAGGGGACGATCGTGTACCGGGAAATTCCGAAGAAGAACGAAGACTGCGAATTCGACGAGAACACGGAGCCCGCCGGAGCCGAAGTGAGCGAGCCTGAGGATCCTGCTGACCTTCGCACGACAGCGGGAGAGTCAGACATGCAGATCGACATGGAGACGCGCACCTTGCGTATGAGTCGGGAAACAGGTCTGGATCTGGAGGTCGTCGCTGACTTGACCGAGATCGGACAAAGCTTTGTGTTGTGCAAAGGAGGAAAGGGCGGGCGTGGAAACTATCGTTTCAAGACGAGCGTTAGCAAGGCGCCCGATGCTGAATTGGGCCAGCCAGCGGAAGAAGGCGAGTATTTCCTTGAGCTGCGCCAGATCGCCGATGTGGGAATGGTAGGCTTTCCCAATGCCGGCAAGTCGACGCTCGTTGGGCAGTTGTCCCACGCGAAACCCAAAGTCGCAGCTTACCCGTTCACGACTCTGAAGCCGAAGGTGGGAGTCATCGATTTTCCTGGATTCAAACGGGCTACTGTAGCGGACATCCCTGGGCTCATCGAAGGTGCCCATCGCAACGTTGGACTGGGGCACGATTTTCTGCGCCACATCATGCGCTGTCGCCTGCTGCTTTTTGTGGTCGACATGGCAGGATCCGAGACGCGCGACCCCATCGAGGATGTTGAAACGCTGAGGAAAGAGCTGTCGATGTATGACGAGAGCCTCGGCAAGCAGGCCTGGCTCGTCGTGGCCAACAAGATGGATCTTCCAGAGTCGGAGGAGCTGCTGGAGCGCTTTCGCCAGCGTTTTCCCAAGGTCGAAATCATTCCCATCTCCGCGATGCTGGGGCAGGGGATCGATAAACTGAAGGAGAGATTGTGTGAACTTGTAAGTCACGGCGCTGACTAAGAAAAAGGCGGATCAACAGATCCCATCTAACCCTGATTTCTCGCCATTAAGCCCACAGTTGCCAGCTACTGCACCACCTTTCTGAAGCCGGAGATGATGCACATCTACCGGCAGGTGACAGGGCTGCAGAACTACCGCACATTCATCATTGCGCAGCAGCGCATGAGCGCCGAGAAGTTCCCATTTGATGAAGTCGAACTGACCCGGAAGCCAAACAGTAACTTCGTTCGGCGCTTCTGGCTGAAATACATCAGGAAGGAACCACCGATCGTTTATCGTGGCGAATATGGAGTACTGGAAAACGTTCTCCGCGAACGCGGTGCTGATTTGATGCACGTCTACTTCGGCCACACCGGGGTGCACCTGCTGCCGTTCATCCAGCGCTGGCCAAAGCCGTCCATCGTTTCGTTTCACGGCATGGACGTGCAAGCGCGCGCGGATCGCCCGGGCTACGCCGAAAAGTTGAGCGAATTGCTTGCCACGCTTCCGCTGGTGCTCGTTCGCTCGCACTCGCTGCGAGATCGCCTCGTTGAGCTGGGTTGTCCTGATCAGAAAATTCGAATCAATCGAACTGGTATCCCAATGGATAAGTTCCCGGTGGCTGAGCGCGCATTCCCTCGCGATGGCCGCTGGAAGCTGGTTCAGGCTTGTCGATTGATCGAGAAAAAGGGACTTGATGCCGCGCTGCGGGCATTTGCTGATTTTGCAAAGCGCTACCCTCAGGCCACCTTCACCATTGCGGGCGAGGGCCCGTTGCTGGCGCCGATGCAAACGCTGGCAGGGGAGCTGGGCATCGCTGAACTTGTGTACTTTCCAGGGTTTCTCAGCGAGGAGCAACTTTGTCAGCTCTACCACGATTCGCACCTGTTCGTGCATCCAAGCCAGCTCACCGAGGATCAGAATCAGGAAGGCGTGCCGAACGCGATGCTTGAAGCGATGGCAACAGGCCTGCCAGTCGCTGCTACTTTGCACGGAGGCATTCCCGAAGCCGTCATCAACGGCAAGACCGGCCTGCTGGTGCCAGAGCGGGACGTCGAGGGATTGATCCACGCACTGGATTCATTCGCTTCGAGCGAAGACTTCTGGAGGCGCTTCTCGAAAGCCGCCGCCCACGATGTGCGCCAGAACTTCGAGCAGTCGGCGCAGATCGAGAAACTCGAAGGCTTCTATGATGAGGCACTCGCCACCGGGAGGAAATGAGTCGTTCGAGCCCCTCAGAGTCCGCTGCTTCGCCCTCGCCTCGCAAACCAGTCGTGGCGAGTCTGTGCGGCACTTACCTCAAACCGGAGATGCAGAGCCTGTATCGGCAGATTGCTAACCTGAACGAATTCAGAAATGTTGTCATCGCCGAGCAAGTTCAGAACGAAGATCAGTTCCCGTTCGATCCGATCGTGCGGATGACGAAGCTGCCAAGACCGAAACCGCGGGGCAATTTCCTGCTGCGGTTCTGGTACAAGCATGTTACCAGCCAGTGGCCGCCACCACGCGAGATCACGACTGAACGTCCTTTTTACCCTTACAACATACACGATCTACTGGCTGACCACGGCATCGACGTTGCCCACGTCTACTACGGGCACAAGGCGGTCAAATACCTGCCGATGCTACGCAAATGGGGTGGGCCCTGGGTCGTCTCGTTTCACGGCGTCGATGTCATCAAGTTCGTCGATGACGACAGCTACATCGATCAGCTGAATGAAGTATTTGCCGAAGCTCGCCTGGTTCTGGCCCGCAGTGAATCCCTGCTGGCTGCCTTGCGTGATCTGGGATGTCCGGAGACTAAACTCAGAATCAACCGTACCCCGATCCCGCTCAACACCATCCCATTTGCCCAGAGGCAGGCGCCGCCTGACGGGCAATGGCGATTGATCCAGGCCTGCCGGCTGATCGCCAAAAAGGGATTGTTCACGACCCTGAAAGCACTGCCCCTGGTGATCGAGCGCTTCCCGAATTTGAAGTTCATCGTCTGTGGGCAGGGGGCACAGGAACAGGAGTTCAGAAAACGGATCGCGGCGGCGGGACTGGAGAATCACGTGGAACTCGTCGGCTGGCTCAGCCAGGCCGAGTTGCTCGACCGCTATCAACAGTCACATGTATTTCTTCACCCTAGCGAACTCACCAAATCCGCAGATCAGGAAGGCGTGCCGAATTCGATGCTGGAGGCGATGGCGAGTGGTCTGCCTGTTGTTGCAACGCATCACGGTGGCATTCCCGAAGCCGTGAAGAGCGGTCACGACGGACTGCTGGTGCCCGAGAAATCTCCAGAACAACTGGCCGCAGCCCTCATCGAGTTGCTCAGCGATCCCTCGAAGCTACAGACAATGTCGTCGAACGCATCTGATTCGGTGCGCTCCAAGTTTGGCCTTGAGGAGCAGGTGGCAAATCTGGAAAGCTGCTACCGCGAGGCCTTGCAAGGAAGCCTGTCAAGACAGTGAGACGGTGCGTCCCGCCAGTCATCACAACTCTCAAGGTCTAACTCTAACGCGGATCCTTGCTCTTGAGCGCCTCTCTTGCGGCCTGGGCACTTTCTTCTGCGGCGCGTAGTGCAGCCCTTGCTTTCTCGATGGCCTCCTCTGCACGTTCCACTTCTTCTCGAAGGGCATCGTTGCCAGTAGCCTCGACTACTTCGGGCAGGCGATCGTTCTGTTGTGTGTCTTCGTCGGGCCGTTTCTCAAGTTCGAGGGCTGCGAGAATCTTATTCAGCTCTGCTGCAGGCAGGGCGTAAGTGCTGACGCGTCCGGAGCGGGCGATGTTGATCCCGACGATCTTGCCATCGAGGTCCACCAGCGGCCCACCCATTTCGTTCGAGGCCAGGGGCGCGTCATGCTGCAGAGCACTGGGATAACCATCGTTTTGGCTGCTGATGTCAGCTCCCATCTGGCTGGTCAGATCCATGTGGCTGCGGTCGAGCCAACCCAATCTAGCGAGTTCGGCCCGGCTCTTCAGCTTTGCCGATGTCGTCGCAGACTGACCGTCGCGAACGTAATTGATTTCGACGATTGCATCAGGCTCCTGGCCAGAGACGATCTTGATCAATTGCGGGGGCGAACCTACGGGCTTGCCATCCACCTCGGTGATAATATCATTCGGCCGAAGACCGGCTGCGGCTGCCGCAGAATCAGGCGTCACGTGAGTGACCGACACGCCAACATCGTTGGGCCTTTTCTCTACGACAATGCCAAGGTAACCTTTCGATTTTGGCGAGAGGTTTCTCGCCTGCACGCTGAGAATGCCTGCCGCTACAGGCTCTCCGATGACATCTGGCGCTGCGAGGAAGCTGCCGAGTGGCAGGGCCGCGGAGTCGCTGAACTGCGCTGGCTGGAGCCCTTTGGCATCCAGTTTGATCAATGCCAGATCAAAGTCAGCGATCTCCTCAACGAATCGTGCGCTGACGGTGCCTCCGGTCGAAAGTTGCGCCTCAAAGAGACCAGGCGTCCGGCCAAGCTCACTGCGTTTCGTAAGGGCATAACCATTCTCCGTGACGATGGTTCCCATCACCAGCTGGTTGCCACCACTGAGGATTCGTACCGTGCTCGGACGCGCCGCTTCGACGACAGACTTGAATTTGTTCAGTTCTTCAGGGTGGTTCTTGGATAGCTCCGGTGGCGCAGACTGCTCGATACCGAACAAATCCTCGATGGAAAATCCATGCATCCCTCGCAGTTGGTGAGGAGGCACTCCAAGCCCATTGCCAAGGCTGTCGCCAAATGGATCCATTCCTCTGCCAAAGAAGAAGCGTTCGAGCAGCCCTCCGGGACTGCCGCCGAAACCACCGAGACGCTCCAGTTGCTTTCTGAGATCGCTGAGATCACCTGGATCGTCACTTTCCCAGCGGAATTCAAACGTCTTTGGCTGGGAGTTTCGTGAGGGATTGGCGGCATCGTCCTCAAAGGCTTTTTGCATCTCCGCCATGCCTTTGTTAAATTGTTCCCTTGCCTCAGGATCGTCTGGCAGCAGGCGTGAGAGGCGCTCCATCTGCTGTTCGAATGCTTTTTCGAGATCAAACTCGGACGGATTCTGTGCGGCTGACGGGCCGACAAGAGCAAACGTCAAGCTGGCAGCGCAGCCGAGAGTGCTCACAAATGAGTTCTTCTTCAATGATTTCATTTTCGTAGGAAGGTTAACAAATTGACAAC
The DNA here is from genome assembly GCA_027618625.1 of Verrucomicrobiota bacterium. Lineage (GTDB taxonomy): Bacteria > Verrucomicrobiota > Verrucomicrobiia > Verrucomicrobiales > DEV007 > JAGROY01. Next base: position 119 of record JAQCER010000331.1, on the reverse strand, counting down.
AAATTGACAACAAATTGACGAATGGGCGAATGGGCGAATGGGTCTGGAAAGATGGCCGATTTCAGCTTTGACCACCAAGGGTCACATCGAGGGCAAGCGTTTTGCAGTTGCGTTCGACT
>JAQCER010000330.1 GCA_027618625.1 Verrucomicrobiota bacterium | reverse complement strand
AGCTGGTGACGGGCGAGTACGCGTTCAAGCAGACCTCGTCGCAGGAAAAAGATTATGCCCGGCTTTATCTCGTCAATGTGCCCGCAAATCCGGAAGACCGGAAGCTGCCCGTCATCATTTTTCTCCATGGCAACGGCGGGAGCGCGCGTGGCAGCGCGAACGTCTTCAAGAGATTCCCCGTCATCCTGCGAAGCTACGTCACGGTGGTAGCTGATGGTTACCGGGCAAGCTGGAATATTTCCGGAGAACGGTCCAAGGCGGACGACCGAAAGTTCATCGAGTCCATCGTCGAGTCCCTAGCCGGATTCGACAACGTGCAGAAAGAGGGGTTCACGATCATCGGCAACTCCAACGGCGCAGCCCTCGTCAATCAGCTAGCCATCGAATCCCAGCTGCCCAACATCCGCAACTATGTGGCCGTGGTGAGCCAGCTCAACACGCGGCAGCACGACGGGAAAAACTTTCGTGCCATGGGTGCCAACGGTAATTACCTTACCTTGGCGAAGCCGCGACAAGGCGTGCGGATTCTGAACGTTTCGGGGGTCGGCGATCGTCTCATTCCCTATGACGGCGGGCCTTCGCCGATACCTTCGAAGGATGGCAAATTAGGGTTCGTGGCAGCGGAGCAATCCATATTTCTCTGGGCCCAAGCCATGGGACACAAGGGCGCCAAGCTCAAGGCACCCACCCGAAGCGAGGGCCAGACGGAGGTTTTCAGCTACCTCGACGGAGCCGTCGTCCACTTCAAGGTCCTCGCGCATGGACATAATGCTTTTAGCGCGCTCAGCGAAGAACATCTCCTCAGTTTTTTAAGAGGGGGCAAGCCCGCACGCTAGTCTCCGCCTGGCGTGCTCGGCCTCGCCACGGTCCTCATTCTCGCCGCGGTTCATACCCCGCGAACACGGGGTCAACCCCCTTTTCCCCTTCCCAGACCGGCTCCCCAGTGTATTCTCCGCCTTGGATGAAAAAGCAAATTCCTAGCATTCATTCCTCTCTACCTCTTCGCCATGCAGGCCCTCGCCCTCGTGCTCTTTCTTCTGGTCGCTCTTCCTTTCCGATCAAAACCCGGGAATGACTTGGGCCAGACCTGACCTATGCCGCACGTCCCCTCGAGAGTCACCATTCGCGATTCTGATAAGAAGAGATTTTCCAAAGCGTAACTTTCTGATTCCGAGCTTCAGGATACCTATGGAAATCTTCGCCAGACTCTCCCGGCACCTGACCGGAATGACTGCCTTGCTCGCCAGCACGGCTTGGGCGGACACGATTGTCTACCCGTCACAGGTTCGACCGATTCTCGAAGCCCATTGCTTCAAGTGCCACGGCGAAAAGAAGCAAAAAGGGAAACTGCGTCTCGATACACTCTCCGCAGAATTGACCGAGGACCGCCGCGCTGCGGAGCACTGGCACGATGTCCGTGACGCCCTCAATCTCGGCGAGATGCCACCCGAAGAAGAACCGGAACTCGCGCTGGAGGATAGGCGGGTTCTGGTGGCTTGGATCAATCAGGAAATCGATGCCCTTCTCGAGGCAAAGCACAGCACCGGGGGTCGGGTCGTCCTGCGTCGACTGAACCGGGCCGAGTATCAGAACACGATGCGCGACCTACTCGGCATCGATACCGATTATGCGAAGAACCTGCCACCGGAGGGATTTTCGGAGGACGGTTTCAGAAACAATGGCTCAGCCCTCCAGATGTCTGACCTGCAACTGGAGTATTACCTCAATGCTGCCAGAGAAGGACTACGGAAGGCGATCGTGACAGGCCCGCGACCGGAGACCTTCAGCCTGAAGTTCGAGAAAACCCATAAGGACAAGAACCGCGGCAGCAACATCCTCGATAAGGATCAGGAATTCATCGCGAAACTGATGGATTACCCGGAGCAAGGCCGCATCCTCATCCGTGCCCGCGCCCGGGCCAAGCTCGCGAACGGACGCGGCTACCCCCAACTGCGTGCGGCGATCGGGTATCGGGCCGATGTGCAAGCACCCCGGGCATTCATCGACCCCATCGACGTGACCAGTGAGGAGTGGCAGGATTTTGAGTTCACTGCCCGTATGGAGCAATTCCCGCTTCCCAGCAAAACCCAAAGCAAGTTCCCCGGCCTCCTGATCTGGCTGGACAACGCCTACGCCGAAGGCCGCAACAAACCCCTCAAGGTGCGAGGCAATGGCAAGAAACAGCAGCCGAAAGAGGGACCGTTGAACTATCCGCATATTGAGATCGCCTCGATGGAATTCGTGGGACCGGTTTTCGACAAATGGCCGCCTGCTCACCACACAAGCATCCTGATTCCTTCGGAAAATCGCGCGGACGAAAAAACCTACGCGGGCGAGGTGGTGGGGCACTTCATGCAGCGTGCTTTCCGCCGCCCCGTGAAGGAAGAAGAAGTGCTGCCCTACCTCCGCTATTTCGGCACCGTGAGAGCGACCTGTGGGAGCTTTGAGGAAGCGATCCGCGAAACTCTGGCCATGGTCCTTGTCTCCCCAGACTTTCTATACCTCGTCGAACCGGCAGGAGAAACCAAACGCCCGGTGACCGATTGGGAACTCGCCTCACGACTTTCCTACTTCCTATGGAGCACGATGCCTGACAAGCGTCTCTTCGAACTGGCGGAAAACGGAAAACTTCATGAACCCGAGATCCTGCGGGATGAAGTTTCAAGAATGCTCGAAGACCCACGGTCATGGCAGTTCATCGAGCAATTCGCGGATCAATGGCTCGACGTGGGAGCGCTGGAGCGGGTGGCCGTGGACCCGAACCACTACCCGGATTTCGACAACGAACTGAAAAAGTCGATGCGTGGAGAGACCCTGCATTTCTTCAATGAGATTCTACGGGGAGATCTCAGTGCTCTTAATTTCCTCGATTCCGATTTCACTATGCTCGACGAACCACTTGCGAATCACTACGGACTCAGCGGTCCGCGCGGGAGCCGTTTCGAGCGGGTCAAACTACCTGATTCGGACCCGCGCGGCGGAGTGCTTTCCCACGGAAGTTTCCTGTTGGGCAACTCGACGGGAAATGACTCCCACCCGGTGAAGCGTGGGGTCTGGATTCTCGAGCGCCTCCTCGATGATCCGCCGTCTGACCCGCCTCCAAACGTACCGGAACTCAATGCCACCGATCCGAAGTTCATCCAGCTGCCGGTGCGTGAACAATTGCAGCTTCATCGGGAAGAAGCGTCCTGCAACGACTGCCACCGGGGCATCGACCCCTGGGGCATCGCACTGGAAAATTTTGGTGCGGATGGATTGTGGCGGAAGGAAATCCTGCGTAAAAAATCAAAAGGCAAAGGCATGCAAGGCCAGGCAGTGGAATCCGCGGCAACCCTGCCGGACGGAACCGAGATCGCCGGCTTGGAGGAACTCAGATCCTACCTCATGGATCAGCGCCGAAGCCGGTTCGCGGAAGCTTTCACTTCGAAGCTCCTGACCTACTCCCTCGGACGCAGCCTTGAAATCACCGACGGCAAAGCGGTCGAAGAACTCTCCTCGCAATTCGCGGAAAGCGACTACCGGATTGCCGCTCTGATTCAACTCGTCGTCGCAAGTGAAATATTCCATACCAAATGAAACCTATCATGAACCGGAAACCTTGGCATCTCCATAGAAGAACATTCCTGCGTGGCGTGGGAGCGACACTCGCTCTTCCCTTCTTGGAATGCATGGGCGCCAGCGCAAAGTCCCTACCCAGGCCGAAACGCTTCTGCACCATCTACTTTCCTTACGGGGTGAGCATGCAGGACAAAGGCGAAGATGCGGAGTGGTCCTGGTTTCCGAAAGGAGAGGGGCGTGACTACAAGCTCAACAACAGCCTTCAGTGCTTTGAACCACTCAGGGAGCAACTCAGCATCCTCGGAGGCCTCTCGCATCCCAATGGCAGAAAAATCGGCGGGCACGACTCCGCTGACATCTTCCTTACCGCCGCAGAACTCAAGGGCGGGCAGCTCAAAAATTCGATGTCTCTCGACCAGCTTCTCGCGGAAAAGCTCGGCGAAGACACCCGCTTCCGCTCCCTGAGCCTTTCCGTGGACGGCGGTGTGGGCGAGGCTACCCGCTCAAGCACACTCTCTTTCAGCCGCACCGGCCAACCGGTGCCTGCGATGCATCAACCGCGGCTGGTTTACAACCGGCTCTTCGGCGTGGAAGCCGATCCGCTCGCCCAACAGCGGCAGAAATTGCAGAACTCCGGAAGCATGCTCGATCTGGTTCTCGAGCACTCGAAGTCGGTGCGCCGCCAGCTCGGCAAACAGGATCAGGAAAAGCTGGACGAATACCTCCAGTCCGTCCGCCAGATCGAAGAGCGCGTCGAGCGCTCCGAGAAATGGCTCGATGTCCCAAAGCCGCAGGTGAATTCGGATCAACTGCACCTCGACGCCAACGACGAGACACCCGGCGAGTTGATCAAGACGATGCTCGACCTGATGTATCTCGCCTACCAGACCGACTCGACCCGCTTTATCACCTACCAGATGGGAAACATGAACGGTGCGACCTCCATCGCCACGAAATTCCCCCAGTTGCTCGGCTTCGGGAAAAACCAGCATACTCTCGCCCACGAATGGAACAAAAAGGGAGGCGCCGAAGCCCTCGGAAAATGGGACCGTTTCCGCGCTGAACAGGTCGCCTATTTCCTTGAGCGACTCAAAAGCAGCCCGGAGGGCGATGGAAACTTGCTCGATCATACCGTGGTCCTCTACGGCAGCAGCAACAGCAACACCCATAACAATCGTAACTACCCCTTGGTCCTCGCCGGCGGCGAAAAACTCGGTTTCAAGCACGGCCAGTTCCACAAGTTCCGTGAGGAAGTCCCGTTATCGAATCTCTTCGTCACCATGATGAACAGACTCGGCATGCCCGCGCCGTCCTTTGTCGACAGCACTGGTGAACTGACCGAAGTCGTGGGCTGAATCGGGCGGGAGATTCCCTCCCCAGGTGGCATCAACTGAACGATCTCGCACTTTTTGATCGTAAGGTGCGCTCCAGTAAGAACAATCCCGCCCCATGACGCCTACGAAGCCTTACACCCCATTTCGACTGACGATCGCCACCTTTTTCGTGTCGGTGCTCACCTCCTTTGCCGTCACCGACGAAGATCCCAGCAAGACCGAGGGCAACCCCCTTTTCCCCTTCCCAGACCGGCTCCCCAGTGTATTCTCCGCCTTGGATGAAAAAGCAAATTCCTAGCAT
>JAQCER010000329.1 GCA_027618625.1 Verrucomicrobiota bacterium | reverse complement strand
TGTCAACTACACCGTCAACGTCGCCCGCGCCGGCGCGTATCGCATCAAAGCTCTCTACGCCTTTCAGACCAACACCGTGACCTTCTTCCTCAATGGCAAGCTTGCCGCAACCTGCCGACTCCCTGTGCAGACCGCGAATTATCATCAGTGGAACTTCGCGACGATCGGCGCTATCCGGTTCCCTGAGGCCGGCCCGCAACTTCTCACCTTTCAATATGGCAAAGGTAACAACTTCGCTTGCTTCGAGTTTGAGCCAGTCGAGCCGCTTCCGTCCACCAAGCCCTGAAGCGTGGCCAGGATAGTTGGGCCGTACCCACGTTGCGCCAATCTAACGGGGATTACGACCTCCAGCCCAAGGTTGCGAGGAACGAGCTATTCTCTTCGGCTATGTCAGGATGGGTGGATCAAACGGGGATGCTTCGGCGCCGGTGACGCCGTTGGCCAAACCTCCGGAACTGCCCCCTGCCGAACATCTCGATCCCAAAGAAATTGTGGATCGCTTTGTGGCAAAGGAAACCAGCATGGAGGAACGCATGGGGCTGCTTCGCGAGCCCTACGATCCCGTGGATGTCCGGAAGCAGCTGGAAGCAATCGGGGACGAGTGGGAGTCCGGCATCGTTACCCTTGATTATATCGGGCAAGCGCAAATGCTCGACCTTTGGTACCACGGCTACTATGCTCATTTCCGGAATGGTCAGGAACGCTATCTCTGCGCGGTGGAACAACGCGACGGTTTCCGGATCGACTGGGATGCGTACGCGCGGTCGGATGCCAAATCTGCCTGGGCCAAACTCCTTGCCGGGGATCTGTCGAAAGCGGAAATGCAGGTTACCGTGGTTCCGGGAAACTATCACAACTACGGTTTCTCCGACGCGCTGGAGTATACCTCTTTTGTCCTCCGCGCTCCCGACTGCGAGGAAGTGATTTTCGGTTACGCCCGGCGATTCTCCGTGACCGAGAAAATCATTCTCCAGACCGTGGAAGCCGCAGTGAGCCCGGCGGGGTTGCTGCCGGTGCTGATGAAGCTTCGGCTCGAAAGTTTCGATCAGAGCAACCGGAACAAGCAGTTTCTGATCTCCCATGTAGTGGCGACTTCCTGGGTCGCCAGCACGGCCGGAACCGTGGAACAACTTTGGGTGGATTCTGAAATCGACGAGGACATGTCGGCGGACGATCTGGCGGCGATCGGCGGCCTCTTCGACGCGCCGCTGATGTACCAGCAGGGTCTGGAGTTGCAGGCAACTGATCCCGAGGGCGCCGCCCGCTATTTCAGGAAGGCCCTGGAAAACCTGGACGATTTCCACGCGGCCCGCGTCGCTCTGGGTCGCAGTCTGATAGAACAGAACCGTCTGGATGAAGCCGAAGTCGAATTGAACGCCGTGCTGGCGGAAGATCCGAACAACGCGGAGGCCCATCACCAGATGGCAATCTGTGCCGTGACCCGTGGAAACATGGATCTTGCCGCGTCATCGTGGGAATCCACCGTCCGCTTGGATCCAGAACACGCGCTGGCTTTAAACAACCTCGCCTGGATCCTCGCCACTCACCGGGACAAAAGCATGCGATCCCAGTCTCGCGTGGTGGAATTGGCGGAACGCGCCGTGAAACTGGGGAACGAATCCCAACCGTCACAACTGGCTACCCTCGCTGTCGCCTACGCCGCCGCCGGCAGATTCGAAGATGCCGTCAAGGCCACCGAAAAGGCCCTGGGCATCCTGCGCGAATCCGGTTCCGACCAGGATCTGGAGGCGAAGCTGGCACAGAGGCTGGCGCTGTTCCGGAACCTGAAAACCTACGAACCGGAGTGAGGATTGAACGATTAAACAAAAAAAGCTAAGCGATAGCCTCGTGCGTCGAGCTTGCTGATGTGACGAATGGCGATCAAGTGATCGCATATGCTGACAGGTCACGTCAGTTCCGCCACACGTTTTACTCCCTCACAGAATCAAAAATACGGGACATGGAATCATTTGTAGACCACATTTCCGGACGCCCCCGTTTCCTGGTGGAAGGCAACGCGAAGCCGATTCGGGAGCTGATCTAGCGGGACTTGATCTGATCGATGACTGAAGCAACCAAGCGGCATCTTCAGGGTAATCGGCCAAAGTTCGGCCAAAGGCACGATTGTCTGTCGGTTGATCTCGCCAGATGCCCGCGAATCGTCTATTGTCCCCCCGGATGAGATTCTACCTGATTTCCCGACTTCAGCCCTATGTGATCACCTGTCTGCTGACGACGGCGTGCGGTCTCGTGGGGTTTGCAGGAGAGTTGGGAGGAACTGATCACGCCTCGCGCATGGCGGCGAGCTCCGAGTTGTTCCGAGATCAGGTTGTGCCTATATTTCGCGAGCACTGCCTCGAATGTCACGGAGGCGGAGCGAAGGTAAAATCGGGCTTCAGCCTGGCGAGTCGAGCCGATCTCCTGAAAGGTGGAGACCAGGGTGTCGCGGTCGTTCCGGAACGGCCTGAGGCGAGTCCGCTGCTGGGCTATGTGACGCATCAGGAAGAACCTTACATGCCGCCGAAGAAGCCGATGCTCGCCGCCAGTCAACTGGAGGCGATCGAGAAATGGATCGCGCTGGGAGCGGCCTACGACAAACCTCTGGCCCAACCCGTTGCAGAAGCGGATACGCCTCTTGAGGTGACTGCGGACGACCGTGACTATTGGGCGTATCGCCGATTGCAAAAAGCGGAAACGCCCTCCGTGGACCCGGCGGAGTGGTCAACGAATGCCATCGACCGTTTCATTGCCGCCCAACACGCAGCGCACGGATTGCAGCCTTCGGCACTGTTGGAGCCAACAAAGTTGCTTCGACGTGTGTGGTTTGATCTGCTCGGGCTGCCGCCCACGCGCGAAGCGGTGCAGGCGTTTGTGGCGGACCACGATGATGATGGTTACGAAAAGGTGATCGACGAGCTGCTGGAGAGCGACCATTTCGGGGAACGTTGGGCGCGGCACTGGCTCGATGTGGCGCGCTTCGCCGAGAGCCACGGATTTGAGCACGACTCCGACCGGCCCTTTGCCTACCACTATCGGGATTTCGTGATCCGGGCATTCAACGAAGACATGCCCTACGACCAGTTCGTCAGGTGGCAGATTGCAGGAGACGAGCTTGCAGCGGACGACCCGCGCGCACTGATGGCGACCGGGTTCCTGGGAGCTGGAGTCTTTCCCACGCAGATCACGATCGCCGAGGCGGAACGTGTCCGCTACGACGCACTGGATGACATGCTGGCCACGACGGGGAGTGCGATGCTGGCGACGACGATCGGCTGTGCCCGCTGCCACGATCACAAGTATGATCCCATTCCGGTGCGCGACTACTATTCTTTGCTCAGCGCGTTCACGACCACCGTGCGCACGGAGGTTCCAGTGGACCTGTGGAAGCTCGAGCGAGGGAAGATGGCAGCCTTCGAAGCGCAACACTCGAAGCTTCAAGAAGAACTTGCTACCTACGAGCATTCACAACTAGGGCACCACTTCACCACCTGGCTGGGATCGAGACCAGTCAAGGCGGACGAACCAGCCGAGAATGGGTCGTGGGAAGCGATCGTTCCCACCCAGCTGACCTCTGCAGGTGGCGCGGAATTCAAGACTGTTGGTGATGGCTCGTATCTGGCCACTGGAGCCAATCCTGACACCGACACGTTTACGATCACGGGTCAGGTTGCGGGCGACGCTCTTCGCTCTGTAAGGCTGGAGGCGCTGGCTGACGAATCGCTCGTCAAAGGCGGGCCGGGACGCGCAGTCAACGGCAACTTTGCCCTGACAGAGTTCAAGGTCACGTTTAAACCCGAAGGCGAAGGCATGAAGCCGGTTGATCTGAAGTTGTCAGCGCCGCGGGCGACCTTCGAGCAGACCGGATTGCCGGTAGCCGCGACCATCGACATGGATGAGAAGTCGGCGTGGGCGGTTGATCCAGAGTTCGGGAAGAATCACGCCGTCATCTACAAAGTCGAGAACGCCGAGGCATTCACAGGGAAGCTGGGAAACCTTGTGTTCGTCCTCAAGTTCGAGAACAACCAGCAGCATGCCATCGGTCGGCTGCGACTGGCGGTGTCCTCGCATGAAGCGGACGGCCTCGACTTCGTTGGAGATGCGGAGAGTCCCGAGCAGTTGGCCGCGAGACATATCGGCGCAATCGTCGACGAAGGGGAATGGAACGATGACCGCCGCCGCCGCGCCCTTGAGCATTTCAAAGTGCTCGATCCGGGTTGGCAGGCACTGCGGGCGCAGGTTGCCGCTCACGAGGCGACGCGACCGAAGCCCGAAACCGTGATGATCTGCAGCGAGGGTTCTCACGTCAAACCGATGCGGCTCAACACCTCCAGCGGCAGCATCCCTGATTTCTACGAAAGGTCGTATCACCTGACGCGTGGAGACGTGAACCAGAAAGGCGATGTGGCAACGTTAGGGTTTCTCAATGTCCTCACAGAAGCGGGGAGTCCGGCGAGTCGCTGGGAGTCCCGGGCTTCGACTCGGACGGACGAGACGAAGACATCCGGTCGCCGCTCCGCCGTCGCCAACTGGCTCACCGACACGGAACACGGTGCCGGTCACCTGTTGGCGCGTGTGATCGTGAATCGGATCTGGCAACATCACTTTGGCAGAGGGCTGGTGGCGACACCCAACGACTTCGGCTATCAGGGAGAGCCGCCGAGCCACCCAGAGCTGCTCGATTGGCTGGCCAACGATCTCATCGAAAATGGATGGCAGCTCAAGCGCCTGCACCGGCAGATCCTTGTAAGCCGCGTCTATCGCCTGGGGGATAGTGAAGAAGTGAGGGCGCACAACGAGCGACTGGATCCGGAGAATCGGTTTCTGTGGAAGCGATCCGCACAACGTCTGGAAGCCGAAGCCGTCCGCGATGCAGCCCTCGCAGTGAGTGGCGCACTCGATCCGGCGCTCTATGGTGCCGGAACGCTCGACCAGAATATGAAGCGTCGCAGCATCTATTTCACGATCAAGCGGAGCCAGCTCGTTCCAACGCTCCAGCTCTTCGACTGGCCCGATACCCTGACCAGTCAGGGGCAGCGCTCGGTCACTACGACGCCGACGCAGGCGCTCGTCTTCATCAACAGCCCGGAGATCCGTGAACTGGCGGAACACTTTGCTGCCTCATTGAAAGATGCCGACGATCCGCTCACTCAGGCCTACTGGCGTGCGTTCGGTCGTGCGCCTGATCCCGACGAGCTG
>JAQCER010000328.1 GCA_027618625.1 Verrucomicrobiota bacterium | reverse complement strand
AAGTCTTTCACGGCTTCACGCAGCTGAGCTTCGCGTTCTTTGACGCGTGTTCCACCGCAGTAGTAGACTCCGTAGTGATAGTCGCAGAGGGAATCGAATTCGCTATTGAAGGCCCCTGCCAGTTTCAGTTGATTGACGAATTCGAGTAGTGTCTCAGAGCGTCGTTTTTGAACCCCGAATTGCCGGGCACACATCCGGTAGAGATCCCTCAGGTATTTGGGATCTTCCGCGTCCAGGGCATTGAATTTCAGAATGCTGGTGTCCTCGGCATCGTTCCGTTTGCGCTGCTTCCAGGAAATCAGGAGAGCAGTAAGAAAGATCGATCCTAACATTACGCCTGTGATTGCGCCCCACGGGAGATCGCGGAGTTTTCTGAGCCACCGTGACACCGAAGCCCCTGCCTCCTGCGCCAGTGGTGGAGAATCTGCCTGTGAACCGGCGATTTTGTCGAAATAATCATCGGGGGCTTTGGCGCGTTTTGGCCGGTGCGCTGCGCCGGCGTTTTCGGGAGTTGGCTCGACTGCCGTCCACCCGTGGCCTTCCAAGAGCACCTCAACCCAGGCATGGGCATCGTGTCCGCGAAAGGCGAATACCTGCTCATCTTCATAGTATTCGCCACCCGAGAGTCCGAACGCAACCCGTGTAGGAACTTCCGCCATCCGGAGCAGCAGGGCTGCGGCGGTAGCGTAGTGGATGCAAATGCCCTGCTTTTCGCCGAAGAGGAAATTCTGCAAAGCGGAAAACCGTCCGGGATTGGTGAGACTTGTACTGTAGCGGCAACGTCGATCCAGTAACTCCAGAACGCCGTCGATGCGTTCGGTGAGCGGGCGGCCACGAAGGCCTGTGACCAGCTGCTGCATGTCTCTCGATAGTTGGGTTTTTGGAAACTCGAGATACTGGGCATCGATCGCGGAGGGGACACTGAGCCCAGCATTTTTGACAGCGTCGTAAATGCTGGGAACCGACTCCGCAGTGTATACTTCTGGAGCCCGGTTGACTGCGATATGCCAGTCTCCTGGCTTTCTGCCGATAAGATCGAGATGATAGGCCGTGGCCCCTTGGACTGCGGGGAGGGTTCGCTGGAACGGCTCGAGCATTCTGATGTGCTGTAGAATGGCAGGTCTCAATGCCTGATCCAGTGCTCTGACCTCGACTCGTCCGTCCTTGGTTCCGTCACTTGAGTCGATCAGAACTTCACTTTTGTCGTCGGGTGGAGTCAACCATTCGTCATTGTCAAAGGTGTCGAGTGCGTAGCCGCGAACGTAGATTCGTGAGTTCGCGAGCGCGTCTCGCGAGCCCGAGTCCGGGACATCAATGGCGAGCAGAAGGCTCGGGTCCGTTCGGAAGTTGCCTTCTGTGGGAAGCTTATGTGGCTGGAATTGGCGGCTGCCACTCGTCTCTGGATCTTCAAAATCAGGAACGCGATCGCGGTCAGCGGAAAGGCCTGAATTTCCCAGTGATCCTGCACCTTTGCGGAAACTCGATGCGGTGCCATGGAGGGCATCTGCGGTGGCTGGAATGGCGCGGCCAAAGAGTAGAAACAAGGTCACCAGGACGGCAGCGAGCACGAGTCCTTTTACGATTCGAACGGGTGTTGGCACAGTTGGTCTGCGAAATCGTGTGGCGCGTTGCAGTCGGGTGATGTATCCGATGTCCCACAGGCAGAAGCCACAGAGGACGGAGATGAATGCTAACAGCCCACGGACGAACAATGGGAATGGAAGGTCTTTGCCATCGAGAAACAGGTAGCTCAAGGCGATCGAGCCACAGAATGCCAGTGAGTAGATTCCGGGGCGTCCATCGGGTGGCAGAGGTTCGCCCTTCTTGACCGCGTAGCGCCGTGATCCAGTGAAGCCCTCGGTCAAGGTAAAGTAGTGGATGCCGACGACGACTGCCAGCGTCACGTGCTCGAACGATCCCTTGTTTGCTGCGGCGGCGACGAGAAAGAGAAAAAATGCGTAAATGTATCGCAGCTTCAGGGCCGTGTCGCGGTTTACCGCAAGGTTTCCCAGAAAGAGGATGACGAATACCCCGATCGCCGGTCCGGCGACAGGTGCGCCGGGCAATTGAAAGGCGAGGAGCACTTCCAATGCGAGCAGGATGCCGCAGTAGATCGTTTCGGCTCTCATGGTGATGGCAAAGATTCCGGGCCGGGACTGGGAACGTGCGCGTCTCGCTTCAGCGTTTCTACCGAGCGCACGTGTGATAGCCGCGGCCGCCTCAGGCGCATCTCGCGATTGTCCAGGCAGACGACAGGGTGGGGGAGATCGGGCAATTCGTTCGCCCAAAGCTTCAGGGGAACATTGCTGATGATATAGATGCGATGATGCCCAGGGATTCCCTGGATGGCATCGATCAGTGGCAGCGGGGAATGATCGGCACGCATCTGGGCGCGGGCCAGCAGAGCCAGAACCGGATGCAATTCCTGTGGATCGGGAATATCGATCGGTTTCCAGTTGGCGAAGGATGCGATCAGCTGCATCGGGATCTGCAGGTCGCGACAGTGGAAAAGCAGGCCGCTGAGAAGCTCCATCGCATGGTCAAATCCCTCGGGCAGCACAGGTTTTCCAGATGGAAAGAACGAGTGGAAGACGACCGAAAATTTCTCCGGCTGTGGTCGATCCCATTCGCGCACCATCAGAGTTCTCCGGCGTGCCGTTGCTGGCCAGTGGATCGAACGACAGCGATCCCCGGGTTGAAAGGGGCGAATGCCGTGAAACTCACCCGACGAGTCGCGGTCGTAGCGGGCGATGTTCTCGCCCTCAAAGAGCTGCGTTTCGAGCTGCTGTTTCAGGCGTTGGGGCAGCTCCGGACGTGGGAACACCAGGATGCCAAGTCGGGGGCGGAGGCGCATCTCAGATCGGAAAAGACCGAATGGGAAGGTCGATTGCAATTTGCACGATTTGTTCGGGAAATCGCCGCGAGTGACCATGCGTGTGGTTTCTGAAAGGTCGGCGCTTTCGCCGCAGCGCAGTTGCCTGACCAGCATTCCTTTGCGCCAGAAGGGAAGCGCCGAATCTTCCAATTCCAGAGCAAAGGCATCGAGCCATCTCCTGCCATTGGTCAAAGTGACAGTGATCCGAAAGTCATCACCGGCAATCACGCAGTCGGGGGCGTTCCGATTGATCGATAAGCCTCGCAGATTTTCCCTGCAAACGAAGTACGAGAGCAACGTGACTACCAGAAACAACAACCCGAAATGGGTGATGATGGGATCACTGGTGACGATGCCAGTCGCGACTGCAGTCAGCCCTGCTGCCAGGAGTATCGCGCCGCGGCCTGCGATCCGGGTTGTCTGGTGCTTCTGTTTTTTTTGTCTGGGTGCCACTTGCGCGATGGGAACCGATTGCGGTTACGGAACGGGAGTGGCCATCAGGACTTCTGAAACTGCCGAGCGCGATGATGCCAGGTTCGTGCTGGATCTGCTGTGCAGGCGGTGTCCCAGCACGGCGGGTGTCACTTTCTTAACATCGTCCGGATACACGGCGTCCCGGCCATCCAGAAACGCTGCCGCCTGCGATGCGCGCATCAGCGCGATAGATGCCCTTGCCGACAGGCCGCTCCATAGGCCGTCATTGTTCCGCGCTGACTCGCAGATTCCGACGATGTAGCGCTGCACCTTTTCCAGCACACGCACCTTTAAGACTGCAGTCTGCATCGCCACGATGTCAGCAGATGTCAGGATCTTGCGAATCGGGCCGTTGCCAGTGTCTGCACCGGCTGCGTGGAGGTTTAGAATTTCTATCTGCTTCTCCGGCGTCGGCAGCCTCATCTCGATCGAGACCAGAAAGCGATCCAACTGCGGTTCCGGCAGCGGAAATGTGCCCGATGCATAGAGGTTGTTTTGAGTGGCGATCACCATGAAGGGCGCCGGCAGTGGGTGAGTCTGCCCATCGATCGACACCTGATGCTCGTTCATTGCCTCCAGCAGCGCACTTTGGATACGCGGACTCGTGCGGTTGATCTCATCAGCGAGGACGATGTTGTTAAAGATCGGGCCGCCGATGAACTCAAAGGTATCGCTTCCCTGACGATACATCGAGTAGCCGAGGATATCGGACGGCAACAAGTCCGGCGTGAACTGAATACGGCTGAATCCACAATCCACTGCCGCCGCCAGCGTTTTTGCCAGCGTTGTTTTGCCGATCCCCGGCGCTCCCTGAATCAGCACGTGGCCATTCGCCAACAGCGCGGTCAAAAGGAAAAACGATGCGTCATCGGTACCGAGGACGCGTTCACTCAGCAGGCGCCGGAGGGCATCCAGCTTTTCATGGTGGCTATTCACTACAGTGATCGATTCGGCTCCGGGTTAAGGTTCCTGTTTCGGACTCCATTTGCTCTATCTTGTTCAATTTTAGGTAGAAATACCATCAAAATACCAAGGGTGTGACCCATCGCCGAGCGGCGCCGATCTCCTGCTGCGCCCTCACTTCGCAGCAAATGGACGTTCACCCACATTCCTGCCAAAGACCACCAAGTGAATGGATGAGATCAGACACAGGAAATTGGAGCAACAAGCTCCCTAACGATTACTCCGAAAAGTAGCAGCCCGACAACGGAAAGCGATCGAGGCAGAAAACATTTGGCTTACCAGCGAACAGTCGGTGCCTGTTCTGGGAGACTGCAACTCAACTTCGAATAGGAGGAGGGAGAATTGGGCATCAATCACCCCTCTCACCCCTCCGAGTAACTCCAGTTTTCGCTTGCCTCCAGCTCCGACAAGGGGATGCCGAAGAGTCGGTCGCCGATCTGGAAGTAAACGCGGCTATTCTTCAGGCAGTAAGGCTTGCAAATATTCTCCGGTACCTTCATAGAAGCGGACGTCTGGAACAACCACAATCTTCGGCCGGGGCGGGTGCCAATTGAGATTCAACCAATACCAGCGCCATGCGAGCTGAATGCCCGTACTAAAACTCTATGTTTACAGCATTTCCTAAAAGTGTATCGATAATGTAGCGGCAAATAGATTGCTTTTTCGGCGTGCTGTGCTTCGTTTGTACCTATGTTAGGGCACAAAACCACCGTCAACCGCTGCCAGCACCCGCGCTACCGCTGGCGTGTGTCTTTCCGTTCCAACGGGCAACTGAAGTCAAAATACTTCCGGGTGAAAAGAGAGGCCGAAGCCTGGGCCGATCAGAAGCAAAACGAAAACGAAAGATTCGGTGCCGGAGAGGAGCTGGCTGCAGACGCACGGCTC
>JAQCER010000327.1 GCA_027618625.1 Verrucomicrobiota bacterium | reverse complement strand
TGTCCGGGTTGGGGCTGCTGTCCGGGTTGGGGCTGCTCGCTAGCTTGCGGTTGCTGGTCGGGTTGCGGTTGCTCGCTAGCTTGCGGTTGCTGGTCGGGTTGCGGTTGCTCTGGGATTCCTCCCTGTTGTTCCGTAACAGGCGGCGGGACTTGCTCGCTCGGCTCGGGAATCTCACGATTGTCAGTGGCCCGAACTGACAACGAGACGAGGCTGTCTTCGTGTAAATCCAATCGATCGAGATCCACCAATACCGATTTCTCGATGGTTGTTTCACCTGCTTGATCACCAAGCGGGACGTCGATCACTGTCTCTCTGGGTTCTTCTCCTGGTATCTGCTCGGTGACGACCAATTCAATCTTCTCGATTCCAAAATCGTCTTCGCCACGAATTTCAACATTGATCGGATCGTCGCCCTGAACACTCACTGGCGAGCCGGACGGTCGCATGATCTCCACGTTGGGAGCCAAATCATCGTAAACGATTACCGTGCACGTCGGCCGACTCTTACAGGCAAGCCGATGCTCATTCTCAAAGTAGGGGGAAAACGTCGTGCGCTCTTCCAGGGTCGTTTCGAAGGAATTCCATCCATCAGCAGTCGCTGTGAACTCACGCGGAGGCGATCCTTCAATCTGAAGCTGGGCAAACTGCAGCGGTTGATCGATTTGAAATCCCACTCGCAGCACCGTGCCCCGGATCGCGCGCGTCGTCCGAGGGAGCGCAGTTTCTTCCACCAATGGCAGCTTGGTGTACTCTGGAGGGGTAAGCTGAAATTTCACCGCCGTTATCTTCGGTCGGTCGACCACGGTGATCTGGTGCCACCGCGTCTGCCCATCACCAGCGCGGAACCGATACTCCATGGCTTCCCGCATAGTGCCGGCATCGTAACTCAGCAGACCTTCGATTGCCTTCAGCTCGACAGTCCGTGCTGCACCACTTTCGGATCGAATCATCAACTGTCCATCGCTCGCAGCGCGACCACCCATGGTAGCTGACAACGTGAGCGGCTCACCTCGCGGCACGACGGCATCCCCGGGCGATGCGCTAATCTGGGTGAGACTGATTTGCGCACCGGGGAACAATAGCCGCCGCAGCAGTACGCCAACGCGCTCAGAATCCATCGCAAACCAGAGGGCGAGCACACCTAACATTACACCTAAAATAATCCCTGGAAGCCTGACACTTTGCCGAGAGACCACTTGTTTTGCTTCAACTTGCGGCACATAGCCTTCCGCCTCCATCATCACCTGACGCACGAGCGATGGCGATCCTGCACCCAAGGCATCCGCGCGCGAACCAATGCTTGCTACGGTGGACCAGCGCTCCTCGAGTTGGGGAACTGCGGAATCAACGGTGCGGGCCACCGCTTCCAATTGCCGACGTTGCAGCAACGGACGAATCAGCCAAAAGCAACATCCCGCCAAAACCAGCACCAGGGTTCCGATGGCGATGGCCCAACGCACCGCAGGGCTAAAGATGATGAATCTCGCATCAACCATCATTGCCAGAACGACCAACACAAGCAGGCCAATACCTGCCTTGATCAGCCCGGAAAAAATACTGATCCCTCGTTCCCGTCGGCGCACTGCAGCAAGCTTGCTCTGCACCGATTCCGGCATTGCGTTCAAGTGAGTAGGGGCAGCATCCATGTTTTCTCTTACTGGAGGTTCGTAGAATGGTAGCACACACCGCGTGGCTGAAGGGAATCAATTTTGTAAGGCATCGGCTTGTTCGTCTTTCAACACTTGGTTAGACAAGCCCAATCGCCTTCCGGCATAACCAGTCGCCGAGCAGCAAGGCACAAATGGCGAGTAGCAACCACCACTTTGCCCAGAGTGGCTCTCGTTCCGAGCGTTGTTCAAATTCGGGAGCAAGATCGAGGTGCTTCAGGAACTCACGTGCGGCAATCGGTGACAACACCACTCCCCCCGACGCATCGGCAATCGCTCCAAGCAACGCTGTATCGCATAGCGGGTTACGCAGCTCGATAGAATCATGTGGATCCATGGCGATTTCGGTTTCGACCCGCTCATCGATCCCCTCCCGGCGCAAAAGTGTATCGATCCGTGCTCCCTCTGGAACGAGTTTGATCGCACCCGTAGGAAGCCCCACCAGCACCACATGATATTCTCCCGGCACCAACTTATCCGGCTTCATGTCGATGCGACTGACAACACCGGTTGGCGACTCGGCTACCAGAGCGATCTCCTCTCCGGAAACGGGCTTCCCGTCCAGTTCTGTCAGTCGAAGCATGGTCTGCACTCTTTCACCATAAGAATACCGCGTCTTGTCAGTTGTCAGCCGCACCGATTTTGAACCTCCCGTCAACTCCCGGGCAACGATCCAACGCAGCATCTGCCCCCAGAACCTGTAGTGGTAACGATCCCCGTGCCGATAGCGGAGCTTGTGCAGTGCCGGTGCGGCGACAAAAACGACACGTCCCCGTCCGACATACTGCCAGGACAAAAAAGCGCGGCGCTCGCCATTCGATCGTTGCGCAGGATTCGCTTCAATCAACACGTTCGCCGTAGGCTTTGGCATCGAGCATGGCGAGAGATCGTAGACCGGCAAGCTGCTACTGATGGTGCGCCACAATTCCGCGCTGGCACCGGCAGTGGTTGCCAATTGCACTGGTGGAACGTCGCGCGCATCAGGCGTCACTTCCAGCGTGAATCCAGAGGAACTGGCGCTGGGCGACAGCGCCCGGAAGTCGACCGGCATCAGATCTCCAAACTCGGTGCCCGTATACTTCTGCGGCATCGCATTCTCACCCGCGATCACGATCAGATTTCCTCCTTCAAGTAAGTACTGCTTTACCATCTTCTGCTGTTCGAGTGTGAACTGCTGCTCGGTGAGATCCCCAAGAACAACCACTCGAAAGCGACGCCACTCTTCGATCGTTGCAGGCAGGCGCGGCGCGGGAGGCAGATCACGGCGATTCGGGTAGGCGTGCTGCGGTGAGAACAGGGCGGACTCCGATGTAACCTTCGAATCGCGCTTGAAAAGCGTGAGCAAGTAGCGGAATTCCCAACGCGGCAGATCATCCGCCAGGAACACCCGCATCTCATCATCGATCACCTGCACCTTCAGTTTTTCGGAGTTGTTTTCGTCGGAAAACTCGTCTTCCACCGGCACCACGCGAAGTTGAAATTCATGGATTCCCAATTCTGTGGCCTTCCATTTGAGGTTCACTCGATGATCTTCCGACGGCGTGCGTACCGTCACAGATTTGCTTTGGATCACCTTGCCCTCAGTGTCGAGGAGATCGATTGTTACCTTCTCTCCTTCGCATGCGTGCGCAGTTACCATCGCATCTATACTGAGCACATCTTTGTGGATGAGCGATTTTGCATACTGGACATGATGAAGGAACAAATCTCTGCGCAGCCGCGCATCTCCGATCGGAACGATCACGAACGGCATTCCAGACAGCGCAACGGCGGCCTCGCGTGGATCCCTTCCGGTGTTGTGTGCGCCATCGGTAACACGATCAGCCCCGCATGCATTCGACCCGCTGCAGCCTCACGGGCAGCCTGCTCGATCGCAGATCCCAGATCGGTGCCCAGTTCAGGCTTCGTGTCAATGTCGACGAGATGCTTTCTCCAGGAAGTTGAACTCGTGGGAACGGCTTCGGCATCAAAAGCAAACCGCCCAATCCTCAATTCTTTCTCCTGGGGAGCAAGCCATTCTTCTTCGAAAGCCTCCACCCATGGCGTCACCATGGTGATCCTATTCTTTCTTTCTGCCGCAGCGGTGGTCAGTGAATCATCCAACCGGCTATACACAGAGTCCGCAATGGCGCGCAACGATTGCTCGGCCCGGGTGAACGAGTCCTCTACATCTACATCGGCCAATGACCGCAGTCCGCTCTCACTAACATCGAGCCTTTCGAGCGCTGGAACGAGCTGCTCTTTTATGATCAGCCGCAGTTCCTCGAATTGAGCCAATTCTCCCTGATCGAGAGAACCACTCCCGATATCGAATGCCTCCATGTGCTTGACGCACGCATCGAGCGCTCCAAGGCCTTTCCCCAACAACCGCTCCCTGGCTTCTAGCAGCGTCGACTCCTCATCTTTCCCTATCGGCATGCCCGCAAGCTGCTTCAGAGTGGCACGAGCGCCGGTCAGAGCACCAACCGCCTTGTCGAAGAGCCCCTGTGACGGTTGATTTTCATCCGGAAGCGCCGCGTCGATCCAGCGGGCCACATTACCCGTACCATCGCCGACATCTTGAATCGTCATGCTGGCACTACGATCGACAAACATTCCGAAGCCCTTAGGCTTTGTTCGTTTGTCTTCGATCACATCCGTAGGCCCGGCCAACGCCCACAGGGTGAGCGCCACCACCAGCAGTCGCATTCCCAATGATACCCAGATCCACTTTGGTTTGGTTGTGTAGCGCCTTTCCTTATATGCAACGAACACCAGCAAGCCAACCACTGCCAGACCAGCTCCTATCAGCGACGACACGGGGAAGCGGCCTTCGAGCGCGAAGGTCTTCACAGAGTCTGTCCAGTCGTCAGGCAATCAGCGTTGAGGTGTCACATAGTGAGCGATACCACAGTGGTGTTTCTACCTGGATGCGCCAGCCATTGGCAAATGAATTGGAAAATCGGACACACTTTTGCCAACCTCAGCGTCAGCACTCTGCCGCTTGTCTGTCTGCACCGATCGGTCAGGCGTCGTGTGAAAATCGCGGATTACCCCCAGAACCAGAGATGCGGCCCGAAAAATCGGATTCCCTACTCGATAATGGTTGGAGTCAGGAAGATAACGAGCTCGGTTTGGCTCTTCGAGTCCGTATTTCCTCTGAATGCCCGCCCGAGAAGTGGAATGCTTCCCAGTACTGGAATCCCTTTGACACTACGCGTTGTCTTTTCCTGAATCAGGCCCGCGATTACGATGGTCTCGCCGTCGTGAACCCGAACCAGCGACGAGCTCTGTTTCACATCGAGCACCGGGGCAGTGGTCACCGAGTTGCCCCCTGCGGACTCGGTGCCTACCAGGCTCGTGATTACTGGCGATACATCCAGCGTGATTTCGTCATTGTCAGAAATCTGAGGAGTGATGGAAAGGATTGTTCCAACGGTAATCATTTCGAATGAAGTATTCTCAAAAGTTCCGCCGGGAGCGGTCGTATTGCCCGTAATGAAACCGCTGTTGCTGCTGAAGAATGGCTGCTCCGTGCCGACCTTGATCACTGCCATCTGATT
>JAQCER010000326.1 GCA_027618625.1 Verrucomicrobiota bacterium | reverse complement strand
GTTCGAGGGCGGTGTCCTCGGTGCGGCCTTCGGCACGGAGGAATCGGAAGACGGGTTGGTAGTAGGCCTCGCAGAGGTCGGCGAGGGCAGCGTGGCCGACGGGGTCGTGCTGACCGGCGCGCAGGACGAGGGTCCAGCGGGTGGGGGAGAAGGTGTGGGTGGGCGTGGACATCTCAGGCGAGGAGGAGCAGGCCAAGGGGGGTGATGCCGACCGGCCAGAAATAGGCGGCAAAATTTGCCATGCTGATTCCTCGCTGGGTGCCGGGTTCTTTGAGCATGTCGGCACGGGCCATCCATCCGAGGACAGTGCCGAGGACGGCGAAGAGGAGGGCGAGGACGAACAGGGCGCGCTCCCGGCTGGAGAGGCCGATGTCAACGGTGGTGGGGCCGGAGAGTTGGAGATTCCGCAGCTCTTCGCCGAGGATGTCCCGTTGTGAGAAGGAGGCCGGCTCCAGTTCGTAGATTCGTTCCTGAAGTTGGTTCATTTGTAGAGCCCAGCGGATTTCGATGCGTTTTTAGTAGTTATCCCATCCGTGGGCGATGAAGAGGATGGGGACGAAGATGAGGGCGATGGCGAGGACGGCTTTGGCGGACCAGGGGATGGGGCGGGGATTCATCCAGCACCCGAACCAGAAAATGAGAATGGCAGTGATGGTGATGCCGTCGAGCCAGGCGAGGGATTCGACATGGACATTGATGGCGATGATCATCCAGAGGGGGATGAACAGCGGCAGCAGCGCGGAAATGGAGGATCCGTAAATCCAGAGATGCGTCCGCGCTGTCAACCTCTACGCGGATGAGCGGTTTTGTATGTCGTTGCTCGGTTCCGGCGGGCTCAATCGTAGACGAATATACATGCCCAGCCCAGCCTCACGCCCGAAATCCGTGCTCGAGTCGTCGTCGTGCCGAACACCTTGTTTCATCGCTCTCGCTGCGACCATCCACCAGCCAACATTAACGACTTCGCCCACCATCTTGCGACCGAGCAAGGCTTGCTGCAGCTCTGGCGCAACTACATCAAAAAGAACAATGTTTTGGGCCGGAAAGACATCGAATTCCCTTTTCCCAATCGAGCTAAAGCTTGAGCAGCTTGAGCCACTTTACTTTAAGTGGCCTACTAGGGATTCCGAGAATCGACCACCCTTATTTCTGGTGCGACGACTGGGGTTTCGGGCAGTGGCTCGGTGGCATTGATCAGGACGACGGGAGGGCCTTCCCAGCCGAGGGACCGATCGGCGATGAACTGAAAGTCGGAAGGCAACAGTTCAATCATGATCACAGGATCGGTAGCCACCGTTCGGTAAACGCTCTGCCGTTCGCGCTTAACGGTCTCATCAAAAAGCATCATCGGAGGACAGGCGAGTGCGAGCGTCACCACTTCTTCCCAGTTGACCATGTCGGTTGTTCGCTCGATCCGATACTGGCGGAGGATCGATGGTTGAAGCCCGTCTGCCCAATCAAATGAAAGCTGCAGACACGCGATCCCGTCGGATGTCCGAGTCAGGTTTAACTTCGGCTGCAATGGCACAGCTGTGAGGATCGGAATGATTCCCGGATCCCCTGGCTGCCAGGCGAAATCCGGCAGACAAAAGTAGCCGCGCTCAAGCAACTCTCGTTCATCAACAGCAAGCGTCCATTGCACATCGCCATCCGGTACTTCGACCACATAGCTTCCATCGGCAAGCGTCCGGGTCTCCAGATTGACGCCCTCTCCACCGGCAATGTGCATGAGAACATCGCCAACGGCTTCTCCTGAATTGTCACGAACGACTCCGACGAGCGTCTTAGGCTGCCCAGCCATTGCGCTCGCGGCGAACGCTAGGAATACGCCAAGCCAAACAAGAAATGCACATTTCATGGCCGGAGACTACCACGATCTATGATGAAAATGGATTATAATCCGAAGAATATTCAGAGCATTTCTGCAAACTCGCCGTTAGCCACGACGAATCAGATCAGGACTAGTCTAGGCCTCAGAAGCGTCGCTTACTGGCGGCGGATCCGGGTCTTTTCCTTCCCGGTACGCGTTGAGGCGGGCGCGCATCTCGTCGGTGGCATCGTCCAGATTGACGGCTCGTTGCAGCAGGGTTATCGCCTGTGGTGCACTGCCTTGGCGAAACAATGCCATCGCCAGTTGATTGAGCGTTACTGCTGACGCTTGCTCGCTGGCCGCTTCGGCCTTGCGCAGAGCTTCGATTGCTTTGTCATAGTCACCCCGGAGGTAGTGGCAACGTCCGAGGCTGGTGAGATACGCAGGCGAGTTCGGTTCCAGATCGATTGCGATGCCAATCAACTCTGCAGCTTCCGCGACGCGCTTTCCTTGATCCAGCCAGACCCGCGCAAGTGCGGCGTATGCCCTGGCATTGCGTTCCGGCGCGTCTTTCGGCACTCGATCACTACTCTTACGAAACAACCATTCGGCCCGCGCGTGCTGGCCTGCCTGCTGCGCAACGGTTCCGTATTCAAAGTAAAACTGGTCATCCAGCTGGTCGGCCCCCGCTCCATTGTCGGCATCAACACTTTCCTCGGCCGACCGGAAAGTTCGAAGCGCGGCGTCCCAGTCTTTCAATTTTGCGTGGACTCGCGCTAATTGCACGGCGAGGGCGAACGAATCTGGATAGAGAAAGTAGGCGCGCCGCACCACTGGCAGGGCCTCGTCCACCATGCCTTCGGCGAGCATGAGATCGAGCAATTCGTGGAAGAATGCTGCATCGTTTTCGCCGGCCTTTACAGCAGCCATAAAGTGACCGATGGCCTTTGGCAAATCCGCCCTGCCCTGGTATTCGCTGCCGATAAATTTCTGAATCCGGGCGTCGTGAGGATTGATCCGCACCAACTCCGTGAGCGCGGTCAGCTTTTCGTCATGCCGCTCCAGAACCCCGAGCACGCGCGCCAGCTTCTCACGCGTCAAAAGCATCCCGGGACTCTGGGCGATGGTGCTCTTATAAATTGCCACCGCTCGGTCATACTGTCGGGTCTGACTGAAGTAGTCGGCCACTTGATCCTTGACTGCGGTGTCTTCACCTGCTGCGGCCAGCGCCCGGTCGTAGATGCGGTTGGTCGTCGCCAGGTACTCATCGTAGTGATCGCGATCCGAGAGCGGCCATGCCTGCTGTGCCTGCTGCCCGATTTCCAGCCAGTAGTAGGGATCTGCATCGTCTCGGGCGATCGCTTTCTCCAGCATCTCCTGCGCATGGGGCTTGCGGTTCTGGGCGAGATAGAGCCGCAACAGTTGCCAGTAAACGCTGGGATACTGCGGAAATTTTTCGACCGCCATGCGCGACACATCTTCGGCCTGCACGCGGAGCATGGCTGCCTCGCCCTCACTGGTTCCCGAGTCGTCAGACGCCGCGCCTTTCTCCAGGCTGGCGGCAACAGTTTCGCAAAAATTCGCCAGGTGCAGATACGCATCAGGATCGGATGGATTACGCATCAGTGATTCGCGGAGCACCTGCAACCCATGCTGCGGTTGACTCAAAAGCACCGCGATGCGCGCCAGCCTCAGGGCAATGTCGACATTGGCCGGATCCAGAGCCAAGGCAGCCTCGAACGCCGCCTGTGCACCAGAAAAGTCGCCGTGCCCCTGCAGCTTAAGCCCTCTTAAAAAGGCCAGCTTCGCCTGAACTTGCTGCTCGCCGACTGCCGACAGCTGTCCCTCGGTCTCAGAAACGAGTTCGTGCGAGTAGGCCGCTGCCCGGTCTTGAGCCGCTACAGTTCCGCTACCGTTGCCGATGACGAATGCGACCACGAAACACGCTCGGCCGAAGGCACTGATGTGAGTACGCGCGGATGGTCGCGGGCTGAAGCGGCACGGGTGGAGAAAAAAACACCGCCACCAAGATTGAAGGAATCTCCAAATGGACGGCAGCAGTTCGCACATGGCGAGGAGGCTACAGATCTATGACTTGTAGCGCAAACGCTTCTTGTGACGGTTTTGCTTCATGCGCTTCCGTCTCTTGTGCTTGTTGATCTTCGGTTTTCTTCTCTTCTTTAGGGAACCCATGGTATTAAAAATCTAAGGATGTCCGGACTATCTAGGTGAATTGCTGGTTCAGAAACGGGCCTACACCGATCAATGCACCAGCTTATTGAGTGGATATTCGATGATCCCCTCGGCTCCAAGAGCTTTGAGGTCAGGAATGATTTCACGCACGACGCGCTCATCAATGACTGCTTCCACCGCCACCCAGTCGTCTTGCGTAAGCTGTGAGACAGTCGGAAGGCGGAGGGAAGGTAGAGATTCAATCAGTTTTTGCAACATGTTTTGCGGCACGTTCATCTTCAGCCCCACTTTGTCGCGGGCTTCAAGGGCACCACGCAACAGAATGGCGATGCGCTCAAGCTTCTGCCGCTTCCACGGATCGTTCGCGGAAGTGTGGTTGATGATCAACTGTGGATACGACTCCATGAGCGTATCCACGATGCGTAACTTATTAGCTCTTAAAGATGAACCCGTTTCGGTAATGTCGACGATTGCATCGACGAGCTCGGGCACCTTGACCTCGGTGGCGCCCCAGCTGAACTCTACGTGGGCTTCCACGCCGTGCTGTTGCAGGTAGCGCGTGGTGATGCCTACGCCTTCGGTGGCGATACGCTTGCCATTCAGATCAGCCACCGATTGAATCGGCGAGTCTTCGGGCACCACCAGCACCCAGCGGGTCGGGTTCGAAGAAGCACGACTGTAACGCAGATCGGCGATCACCTCGACATCGGCACCATTTTCAGCGATCCAGTCCTTGCCGGTGATGCCACAATCGAGGAATCCCTGATCGACGTAGCGGCCAATTTCCTGCGCGCGCAGCACTCGAAATTCCAGTTCCGGATCATCGATGCTGGGCTTGTACGACCGCGACGAGCCATAAATGTGGTAACCAGCCTTCTGAAAAAGATCGATCGTCGGATCGTGGAGGCTGCCCTTTGGCAATCCAATGGTCAGAATCTGCTTGGATGATGAGCGTGAGGGGTCGGAGGAAGGCATTTCTGGTCGAAAGGGACGGTAGCATTAGCGTACATCACTGGTTCACGCTACCGAAAATCCGCCCGATTGAGCCAGGAAACTCCACGCAACTGCCGTGGCACGAGAAATGGCGAGAGAGCAGCGTCAGGGAACGCTGCTCTCTCAGGGGGGGATGGCGAATCGGACCGCCTGGCAAAGGTTTCTCCGATGGAACTCACGAACCTTCAGCGACTTGGGACCATGTGCTTCAAACC
>JAQCER010000325.1 GCA_027618625.1 Verrucomicrobiota bacterium | reverse complement strand
CCGGACCCTTCAGATCCTGAGAATGTGGCGAAGGCTGCTGTTCACTTTCCCATCGTCGATCCGCGCGCCTTCAAAGGCCCGGGCGAACCTGGATCGGTAGAGGGCTTCGACTATGATGAAGCAGGCGTGCGAGGGATCGTAAAAAGTGCACCCGACTATCAGAAACGATTGCCCATGCCGGTGCAATGGCTCTACGTGCTGGAAGATGGATCGATCGGCTATCTGGACAACGCAAGTCGTTTTGTTGGCCCGATCCTTGCCACTGCGGAGAATCCGATCGTCAGTCGGATCGCCTTCTGGACGGATGACGAAAGTTGCAAAGTGAACGTCAACACGGCTTCTGAAGGCGTCTACTGGGACACACCGCGTGTGGATACGAACGAGGATCGTGGCTATGCAACGATCCAGCCGCAGACGGGCGAATACCAGCGCTACCCGGGGCACCCGGCGATGACCAGTCTCAGCGCTGTGTTATTTCCCAATGAGGGAGAGGGCGAGAGTGGCAGGCTGGATCCTGACATTGCCAGAGATCTGGAGAAAATGGAAGCCCTGTGGAGGTTGGCGCCGGGTGTGGGCACGCAGGGATCGACAGGCGGGACGAAAGTTGTGGAGAGCGGAGCTGGTGCCATGCCAGCGGATCCAAAGGCCTACCATCTCCACGCGACGCCTGACGAAATCCTCTTCACCAGTGATCTGCGCGCTGGCAAACGCATTTTGCACCCTGAAATCACTGCTGAGAAAATTGAGCACGCGCGTTTCTTTCTCTCGGCACGGAGCAAGGCTCCGGAAACTACCCACCTGTCCAAGCCGCGGATGCTGCTGTGGCCAGTGGCAGAATCGAAAGAGCGTAGGACTGCCTTCGACCGGTTGTTTGCCTTTTGCGGTACCATTGGCGGCGGTGCCTATTACTTTCAACGCGGTGATGCCTATAGTCGACACGGCGAGTTTTACAATCGGGCGGCTGGGCGCAATGCCAGATTGTTCGACTATTGCAAGACGCTCACAGATGTTTCCCTGCCAGGATACGGCAGTAGCTTTGGGGCCAAATACGGCCGTGGTGTCTTTGATGATCGCGACAACATTCTGGCGGAGACTTTCGACTACATTCGCGGCACCAACTTGTACGATGGCTTCAACAGTTGGGCTTACACGGACGGTGGTGGAAATGATGGTATCGTCGGCCATGGCCAGATCGCTCCGATTTGTCTATGTGGTGGAACGGAGCCGCACGAGGCACGCTGGTCGAACAGTCGTTTCCCCTTGCCAAAGGGATTTGGCCGGACATTCGGGCTCAGCGAAGTCGCCCTGTTCGCGATTCTACGCGCGGAGCGGATATCGGATACCGAATCCAAAGGGTCAAGGGCTGATATTGACCGCTACGATCTCCAGCCAGGGCAGAAGTTGATCCAACTCGGGTTCATCCTTGAGGCATTCGCTCCAGCGCACGGATGGACCTCATTGCAGCCAAAAATGGCGGCGAGTTTTGGTGGCGGATCACAGAATTCGAACGAGCGCCCACCTGCCTCGCTCTCGCTGAATGGCGTGCCGCTCAAGTGGGCAGGTGGATCACGGCGCGGTGATGCAGCCAACTTTGTGCAAAGCTCGAATGCCCGTCCCAAGGACTGGATCGCATGGGGGGGATCAGCAGGTGTCAGGGTATTCGATGACATGCTGTCATTCGAACCGGTAGTAATCAATGCCGACGCCAAAGGCCTCGAGTTCTCAGGAACAACGAATGCTGATCCGCTTCGCATCATTCTCTACGATACCCAGGCAACCAGCTTCGATGTCAACAATCTCGTCCAGTCCTATCAGCTCGCATTCCCAACGGCCACGTTCCCCATGCCGGGCTGGTGGTCAGCGACCCATTCACAGACGGCCGAGAATTCGTTGGAACGCCGTATGCGGGCAGCGATCAGCAGTGGTGCGGATGTTCTGTTCTCGCCGAAGGCAGACGTCGTGCAATCGCTGGTTCCGAATCATGGCGACTATCGGCTGGTCACCAGCAAGCGGGTGATTGAACCCCAGGTTTTCGTTCCGCATTCACTTTACGGCAAATCCAGGATGGCTCACGCGCTGGTAGATTTCGTGGGCGCTGCCAATGGAGTGCAGCCGCTGGCGGGTGCCGTGTCAGAGGGTGTTTTTCTTCCTGGAGTCGACTACCCAGCGCACCGCGCGCCGGATTTTCCGATCAGCACAGCAAGCGA
This sequence comes from Verrucomicrobiota bacterium, assembly GCA_027618625.1. Classification (GTDB taxonomy): domain Bacteria; phylum Verrucomicrobiota; class Verrucomicrobiia; order Verrucomicrobiales; family DEV007; genus JAGROY01. Next base: position 3,010 of record JAQCER010000325.1, on the reverse strand, counting down.
AGATTGGGCTGCGAATCCCAAAGCAAAGCGAGGCGCGATGTTGCCGATGATCACGGGCGATTTCGATACAGGAGTTGGCTGCGCACCGGATGGGGCATTCATCAACAAAGCTGACGACGGTGACTCCCGTGGTCTGGGTGACAGCGGCTCCCGCGCTCCCTACTTTGAACGAGTGCGTGAACCCCGAGCAGAGGCACGGGGATTGTTCGCGCCGAATCGCCTCATTCCAGGGCCTGGAATGCTGGGATCGCTCTCGACTGGCGTGCAGGCGAACGTGCCATGGCAAACCCTGTTGTTGCGACCTCACTCTGATCACTTCGGCGCCAAACAGCTGCCCGACCACATGTGGATGGATGCATTCTGGATGCCAGTCGTGCAGCCTTATGCCATCAGCGAGCCCTTTGCCAGCATCGGAAAACAGAACTTGAACTACGAGATACTGCCGTTCCGTTACATCAAGCGTGCCACGGGAATGCATGCATTGATGAAAGCGGAAAAGTTCCTCGCCATTCCTAACAGCGCGGGGGCGAACTACAAAGATGGCGCTGGCGACCAGAAGTGGCGTCACTTCATCGCGATCGATGAAACCCTGAAGCAGTGGGAGGAAAAATTCGCCAGGGGTGAGGTATTCCGATCTGCATCCGAGATCTGTGAAATGTACCTTGTTCCGGAAGGTCAGGAATGGTCCAGCGTCAGCGCGATGGAGCAATTCTGGGACGACCACAAGTTGACGGGTGACAATGTTAAGGAACGTCCTTATACCAATCTTTACCCGAGGCTGACCGTTCGGTCGAATGTCTTCACCGTTCATGTCACTGCACAGTCGTTGATCAAAGTGAAGGGCACCGAGCCTGACACTTGGGTAGAGGGGCGCGATATCGTCGCCGCTGAGTACCGGGGCTCTGCAATCATCGAGCGCCACATCGATCCCAATGATCCAGACATTCCCGATTTCGCCGATCCAGACACAGACCCATCGGCGAGCCTGGACGATTACTATTCCTATCGGATCGTCAATTCGAAACGATTCGCGCCCTGATAACAAGCGGTGCCCCGATTCGGGGTGAACATTTCGCCTGCTCACACGGCTCAGGAAATACCCTGGGCCGTGTCGGAATTCGGGGTGACAATATGATGTCCAAAGCGGTCCAAAGCAATAGAATCGCTTGCCATGAGCGGTAGATTGCGCACTATTGGCCTGCATTATCTATGAGAACCGTGCACTTTCCGATCGCCGTGGCCGCATGCATTTGCGGGTGGCTCACTTTCCTTTCATCCGCCTTTTCTCAAGATTCTCCACCACCCGATTTTCTCGATAATCCACCACCACCGGTCCTTGAGCGATTCGATACCGACGGCGACGGCAAACTCGATGCTACCGAGCGTGCGGCGGCTGAAGCGGAAATCAGCGAGCGTTTCGGCGCTGGCGGCAGGCCACCCTTTGGCGGTCCAGGCGGCCCCGGTGGTGCCAGTGAGGAGATGGCGCTGGTCGAACAATTCGACACAGACGATGATGGCTTCTTGAACAAGGAGGAGAGAGCAAAGGCTCGTGAGCACAAAAAAAAGACTGCCACTGAAACGGAAGGACGTCCGGGTGGCCGTGGCCCGGGCGGGCGCCCTCCAGGTGGTCGCCCTCCAGGCGGCCGCGGTCCAGGCGGTGGAGGCTCTGGCCCTGGCGGCAGCGTGGAAACCCCATCGAAAGGCGTGACCGTGACGCCGGCTGATGTCGAGTCTTTCACAGGCGTCGACTTCTATGATCCATCGGTGATCCGCACCCTGTTCTTCGAGTTTGAGGACCAGGATTGGGAAGCCGAGATGGCGGACTTTTACCACACGGATGTGCTGGTGCCTGCGAAGCTGACCGTTGATGGGAAAGAACTAAAGAAGCAAGTGGGTGTGGCTTTCCGTGGCAACTCCTCGTTCTTCACTGTTGGCGCCGGCAGCAAGCGCTCGCTTGATGTGCGCATCGATGCAATTGACGACGATCAGCGCTTGCGAGGCTACAAGACCTTGAACCTGCTCAATGGCCATGCCGATCCCTCGTTTATTCGCGAGGCATTGTTCAGCACTATCGGAGGGCACTACATTCCCGCGCCGAAAGTGAACTTTGTCAAAGTGGTCATTAATGGGGAGGATTGGGGCATTTACGTGAATTCGCAGCAGTTCGATTCCGACTTTCTGCAGGACTGGTTTAATACGAAAAAAGGCGTACGCTGGAAAGTGCCGGCCGCTCACGGAGGTGGCGCAGGGCTTGTCTATCAGGGTGACGACGAATCTTCATACAGCGGATATCTGCAGAAGAGTGACAAAAAAGATACGGACGCTCTTAAACGCCTGATCCATCTCTGCAAATTGCTGCATGATGCACCCAGCATGGAGCCGGACAAGATCGAAGCCGCACTGGCTCCGGTGCTCGATGTCGATTCGTCGCTATGGTTTCTCGCGATTGACCGGGTATTCCTCGATGGTGACGGTTACCTGAGCCGCGGGAGTGACTTCGCGATGCTGGAAGACGAATACGGTCGCTTTCACATGCTGCCGCATGACAGCAATGAGTCCTTTCGCAAGGAAGGCGCTGGTGGCCCAGGTTTGAATGGTCGCGGGTCAGGACGACCAGGCGGGCCCGATGGAACTCGCCCCGAGCGAGGCGATCGGCCAGAACGGCCTCAAGAACCGGAAAATGTCGACACTGCAACTGCAACTGCGTTTGCGATCGGGCCACTCGATGGATCAGATGACGAGCGTACGCCATTGTTCCGGGCGCTCATGGCTTCGCCAAGGCTCAAAGCCCGCTACCTTGCTCACGTGCGGACGCTCACGAACGATTGGCTGGACTGGACGAAAATGGGGCCGGTAGCAAAAAAGCTGCATGATCAGATCGCAGACGAGATCATGGCCGACACGAAGAAGTTGTTTTCCAACGAAGCCTTCCAGAACAGCCTCGAGGGTGAGTTGGCCAATCGCCTCGGTAGCGGGCGTGCTGTGGAATCACTGAAGACTTTCGTTTCGA
>JAQCER010000324.1 GCA_027618625.1 Verrucomicrobiota bacterium | reverse complement strand
CAACCCCGCCGCTCGCGCGAACTCGGCCGGACTGGAGTCGTTTTCCAATCGCTCGATCCGTTCGTCCAGCGAAGCCAGCTCCTTGTCGTCGGGCTGCTCCGCGTCGTCTGCCTTCGCTTCGCCCGTCGGCGTCGCCGATGCCATGGAAACGGGGAGGCCATGCGCCCCAATGTCGGGTCTGGACGAAGAGTGACTTTCCGAACCGACTCCGGGCGATGGCAATCCCACGACGCCCAGAAACGCCCGGTCTGCGAGGATGCCGGCTCCGAAGGAAGCAAGGACGGCGAGTGGAAGAACGAGGTTCGCTTTCATGGATGCTTTGGACTTGGAGGGACGGATCGACTTTCTTCGCGGCGTTTGTCAAGATCAAGACCAAAACCGGGAAGGAACACATCCCGACAACAGTTCGCGAAGCCGGGGCAGTGACTTGAACCGACCCAAGTCGGATGGCCTTTTGGCTTAGTTTTTGGGTCCATCGATCGCTGAAACGTACGGCGGATGAGGCGGATGATCTGGTGCTTTTTCTGGAGCGCAAATCTACAACAAAATCCCACTGACGACTTTGCTCGGCTTCACGCCGGTCAGGCGTTGGTCGAGGCCTTGGAACGGATAGTAGAGTTGCTTGTGCGGAATTCCGGCCAGGTGCAGGAGCGTGGCGTGGAAATCACGAAGAGGAACCGGATTCTCCGCGACCTCGTAGCCGACGGGATCGGTCTCGCCGTAGCTGATGCCCGGCTTGATTCCTGCGCCCGCCATCCAGATGGTGAAAGCGTTAGGGTTGTGATCCCTTCCGATAAACCGCATCTCCTTGCCGTTGCGGTTTTCGCGCATGGGTGTCCGGCCAAACTCACCGCCCCAGATGACCAGAGTGTCATCCAGCATGCCGCGTTGCTTGAGATCCCGAAGCAGCGCCGCGATCGGTCGATCGGTCTGCTCGCACTTTTGCACGAAGCCGCCATTGAGTGATTCGGCATCGTTTGAGCCGTGGGTGTCCCATCCCCAGTCGAACAGCTGAATGAAGCGGACGCCGCTCTCTGCAAGCCTTCGAGCAAGCAGGCAGTTGTTCGCGAAGTTTTCCTTCCCTGGCTTGGTTCCGTAAAGATCGTGGACGTGTTGCGGTTCCTGCGAAATATCCATCACCTCAGGCACGGAAGTTTGCATTCGAAACGCCATCTCATACTGAGCGATTCGAGTGATCGTCTCCGGATCGCCGATGCTCTGGTGTGTCAGCGCGTTGAGTTCGCTGAGGCCATCGAGTGCAGCGCGTCGGACATTGCGGGTCACTCCTTTCGGATTCGCGATGTTCAGTACCGGGTCGCCAAAAGAACGGCATTGCACGCCCTGGTACACACTGGGCAAAAAGCCCGATCCCCAGAGAGAATTGCCCACACGCGGCAGGCGACCGCCGGATATCAGCACTATGTAACCGGGCAAGTTGTCATTCTCTGTGCCCAGTCCCCACGTTACCCACGACCCGATCGATGGCTTGCCAAGCGTCGCGCTGCCGGTGTGCACCATAAGCTGCGCGGGGCCATGGTTGAACTGCTCGGAGGTCATCGTTTTGATGAAGCAGATGTCATCGACATGCTGCGAAAGATGCGGCATGCGATCAGACACCCACGCTCCGCTCTGGCCGTATTGCTTGAACGGGTACTGGGATCCGAGCATTTTCGGCACACCGCGGATGAACGCGAAGCGTTTGCCTTCGAGAAACTCCTCGGGACAGTCCTGGCCATCCAGGCGAGCCAGCTCCGGCTTGTAGTCGAACAATTCCAGTTGACTGGGCGCGCCCACCATGTGCAGGTAAATGATGCGCTTCGCCTTGGGTGCAACTCGCGCAGCAAGTGTCCCGAGAGGATTTGCAGGATCATGGGCAATGGTTGCAGCGCCACTGCTGGCCAGTGCATTCTGAGCCTGCGACGCCATCCACATTCCACCCAGACCACTGGCGCAGTTCCGCAAAAAATGGCGCCGCGTCTCGGCTCGCAGGCGATCAAACCTGAGCCCTGCTGCAGATGGATCGTTCGTCAGGTTCAACGCATTCATTTTGTAAGGGATTCATCGAGGTTCAACAAGACGGTTGCTACCGATCGCAAGGTGGCCTCGTTGTAGTTGGTGATTCCCTCTGGTTTATCGTTACGATAGGCCTCGATCAATCGACTGTGGAGCTTTACCAGCTCGGCCATGCGAGGAGCATCCGGCTCGTGGGAGGTGCATGCCCGGTAGCCAAAGCACATTTGCCGTTCGAGATCAGGACTGTGAGCCGACATGCGTTCAGCGAGGGCGTTCGCGGCTTCGACAAACACGGGATCATTCAAGGTGACGAGCGCCTGCAATGGCGTGTTGCTGGGAAGGCGTCTCTGATTGCAAAGCTCCCGGCTCGGCGCATCGAAGGTAGAGAACGCCGGGAAGGGAATGCTGCGCTTCCAGTAGACGTAGATCGAACGCCGATAACGCTCGGCGTCCTCCGCCGCTTCCCATGGATCAGCCGCAAAAGGTTTCCAAACGCCATCGGGAATGGGTGGCCTTACCGGCGCGCCATGCTGCTTTCGTGTCAGCTGGCCACTCGCTGCGAGGGCAAAATCCCGCACCATCTCCGCCTTCACCCGTTTCCTCGGACCGCGCGCAAACAACCGATTCTGCGGATCTCGCTCGTGCAGTGAAGCGCTCGCAGCAGCCGTCTGCTGGTAGGCCGCCGAAGTAACGATATCCCTGAGCAGTGCCTTCACGTTCCACTGTAAGTCGTCCCGAAAATGCAGCGCCAGCCAGTCGAGCAACTCGGGGTGGCTCGGCTTCTCGCCAGCGGCACCGAAGTCTTCTAACGTTAACACAATCCCGTAGCCGAACAGTTGCTCCCAGAATCGATTCACGGCTACGCGGGCGGTCAGCGGATTATCCCTACTGACCAGCCAACGGGCAAGCGCCAGCCTGTCCTTCGGCACATTCTCCGGCAACGGCGGCAGAAACGCCGGAACGTCGGCACCGACGATTTCTCCCTTCTCCAGCCAGTTTCCCCGATTGAAAATTCGCGTTTCGCGCTGCAGGTGCGCCGGACGTTCCTGCATTACTGGCACCATGCTCCCGGGAATCTCGCGAAGTTTACGCTGCGCATCAGCAAACTCCTCCCGCAGTTTGTTCCATTCTCTGGCACTGGCAAACTCGGTCCACTGCGGCTGATCCGTCACACTGAACGCCCCGCGCTGGGTCACCAGCGGAAATGCTCCCAGTGCCTGGACATCATGCCGTAACTTCAACTGCAGCACCGCTCCCTTCTCCAGCTGGATCGGCTGCATCGGCAACACAACACAAGCCCGTCGCTGAAAAATCTTGCTCATCGCGCCAAAACCGGATTCGCCTTCCTTGAGACTTTCGTTAGGGTCGTAGACGGGATCAGCCTCGTCACCGACCACTTCTGCCAGGCCAACAGGCACGAACTCCGCCGCGCCAGGTGCCTTTACCAATAAAGAGATGCGCGACAGAATCCCACCCCATTCCGGAGTATGCAGTGCTCTTTCCTCGTCAACGGGCATCTGATCGATGCGCAGCGCAGTCACGCTCGACAGCGCTTCCGGCGGACTGAATTCGAACGCATACTCAGTGCCCGCCGCAATATTTCCTTCCGCGAGAAACTCCGAAGCGCTCCCTTTGGCAATCATTCTCACACCGTTCCCCGTCGAAAAAGCCGTAACTTCCTCCGCCGACGGACTGATCCAGACCGTGTGGGCAATGCGTTTGCGGCCTTCCGCCGTAAGTTCTTCGCTGATCACCACAGCACGGTCACGCAATTCCTTTGCCCGTGCATAGTCAGAGCGATCGCTCGGCACGCGCAGTTGTGGCCAGTGATCGCCCAAGTCGGCATCAGCCGTATTATTGAAAAATGCAGTGAACTTGTAAAACTCATCGTTGGCGATGGGATCATACGGATGCGAGTGACACTGCACACAGCCAAACGTGACACCCTGGAAGGCCTCCCACGTGGTGCTGGTGCGATCCAGCACAGCTGCGACCCGGAACTCCTCATCATCAGTCCCCCCCTCGCCGTTGCTTTGTGTCTGCCGATGAAATGCGGTGGCAACCCATTGATCAATCGTTGGGCTCGGCAACAAGTCACCGGCCAGCTGCTCGATGGTGAATTGATCAAACGGCAGATTGCGATTGAAAGCATCGATGACCCAATCCCGATAGGCCCATGTATCACGGCGCGAATCGACTCCCAGTCCCTCCGAGTCGGCGTAGCGGGCCAGATCCAGCCACATGGCCGCCCAGCGTTCGCCAAACTCCGGAGCGTCGAGCAATTCGTCTACCGCATGGGCAAACGCATCTTTCCTACTGTCCGCAAGGAAGCGATCGAGCTGGTCGATCGTGGGCGGAAGACCGGTAAGATCAAAACAAACCCTGCGCAATAGCGTTGCCTTTTCGGCCTGCGGCGATGGCTTGAGTCCTTCTTCATCGAGCCGGTTCAGGACAAATCGATCGATCGAAGTCTGGCACCAGTCGGGATCACTCACTTCAGGAAGCGGTGCTCTTACCGGAGGCTCGAAGGCCCAGTGGTTCTGCCATTCGGCACCTTCAGCGATCCATTGCCGCAGCGTCGCCACTTCATCATTACTGAGCGCTGATCCATGCTCAGCAGGAGGCATGTGTTCATCGGGGTCATCTGATACGACCCGCTCAAGCAGGTGCGACATATCAGGATTACCCGGCACAATCGCGTGCAATCCCGACTTTCCCTCTGCCAACGCTGAATGCCGAGCGAGGAATGATAGCCCTCCCGCTTTTTTTACTCCGCCATGACAAGCGACACAATGCTTATTGAGGAGCGGGCGAACAGACTCATTGAATTGGATCTTGCCGACCTCCGCGCTTGCAGTCACCACGCCGATGACAATCCAACAAAGGGCAACGCCATTTCGAATTGTCCAGCGGACGGGGGAATAAAAAAAGTTCACCCCTCACGAAAAGCCCGAATGTCGGCAAGGTCAATATACGATCGTCCACAGCGCGGAAGAAATCGCAGTGGGAACCAATTCCATTGTTGAGTATCTCCGGGAGCGGCTGCCAGAGACCAAGATCCTGCCTTTGCGAATTTTTCGTAGGACCAACGAGTATCGTAAGCCCTATGGCTCAGAGCGTGGAGACGCGGAGAAACGCTTTGCCAGCGAACCAGACGGAACTATTTTACAGGAGATCATAAGCGACGGGTGTGACGACCGCTGCCT
>JAQCER010000323.1 GCA_027618625.1 Verrucomicrobiota bacterium | reverse complement strand
CAGTGAACCGTCGACAAGCCGCAGGTGCCGGAGCGCAGGCAGCCAGCGTGCGACCGGATCATCAAGATCAAACACCCCCTGCTCGTGGAACATCAAAGCAACGGCCGAGGTAATCGGCTTGGTCATCGAATAAATCCTGAAAATAGCATCTTCCCTCATCTTTTCCGGGCGATCGATCCCCATCGTCCCCGAGACATTCAGGTAGCCAATCTTTCCGTGCCGGGCCACGAGGACAACGGCCCCGGGAAGCTTTCCAGCATCGAGAAAACCTGCGATCTCAGCGTCCAGTCGCCTGAGGACGACCACGTCAAGGCCTGCTGCGACGGCCGATACCGCTTCGTCGAGCATCGTCAGGAGTGCCTTTGACGCTTTGCTGCGATTGCCTCCGTCACCTTTGCCAGCGACAGACAATTGATCACGTCGTCACGCGTCAGCCATCCCTTCCGGGCAATACGCACTCCGAATGCCAGACACTGCAATCCTCTGGTAGAATGGGCATCAGGGTTGATGGCACACTTCACCCCCTTCTCCTTCGCCAGCTTCCACCAGCGCCAGTCCATGTCCAGCCGCCAGGGATTTGCGTTCAGTTCAATGAGGGTACCCGTCTCGGCAGCGGCATCGAGGATCATTGGAACATTCACTGCATAGGGCTCGCGCTTGAGCAGCAACCGGCCAGTCAGATGCCCCAACATGGTCACATGTGGATTCTCGATTGCCCTAATCAACCGGGCGGTCATCTCCTTTTCCGGGAGGTTGAAGACGTTGTGCACCGAGGCCACCACATAGTCAAGCTCACTCAACAGTCCGTCATCAAAGTCGAGCGAGCCATCCTTCAGAATGTCGCACTCCGTTCCCGCAAAAAGCCGAAACCCCTCGTACGTTTTGTTCAATTCAGCAATTTCTGCGATCTGGTGGCGCAGGCGCTTTTCATCGAGTCCGTTTGCTTGAAACGATGCCTTGCTGTGATCCGCGATGCCCAGGTACTCAAGCCCCAGCTCCTGCGCGGCGTCTGCCATTTCTGCCAGGGTGGCATTGCCATCGCTGGCGATGGTGTGATTGTGAAAAGTGCCTCGTAGATTCTCCAGCTCCACCAGTCTGGGTAGAAGGCCCTTCTCAGCGGCCTCGATCTCTCCCGCATTTTCGCGCAGAGCGGGGTCGATGTAGTCGAGGCCCAGCGCCCGGTAAAGATCCGCTTCCTCGTGAATATTTGCCGAGATGTCCTTCGCTTCTCCAGTCGGTGCCAGCCGGTATTCATTCAATGTATAACCACGCTTCAGAGCCCTGCCACGCATGGCCACATTGTGCTCTTTGCTGCCAGTAAAATAATTGAGGGCGAACGGCAGCTCTGTGTTCGAGACCGCACGCAGATCACATTGAATCCCGTTCTCAAGGCGAATACTGGACTTCGTTGATCCATGGTTGATTACCTGAGTGACGAAGGGCAACCCGACAAAGTAATCCATGATTTCCTGAGGTCTCTTCGTCGCAACAATGAAGTCGAGATCGTGCAGCGTCTCCTTGCCGCGTCGAAGACTTCCCGCAGCCTCCACCCTCCCCGCAGCTGGATGCGCCTGAAGCGCTTCACGCACCAGCTCTGCGCTCGCCATCGCCACATCCTGGTGGAAGCAACCAGAATTCTGTTCGCGAAAGGCGATGGCCTCCCGGATCTTGTCGACGCTCTTCTTGCCGAAACCCGCCAACTGCGCGGCTTCTCCACTGTCGCAAACCCGCTGCAGGTCAGCCAGCCCCTTTACACCGAGCTGCTCGTAGAGCGCTTTGATTTTTTTCGGCCCCAGCCCCTGGATGTCGAACAACTCGAAGATCGATTCTGGGAATTCTGCGCGCAGATTCTTGTGAAACTCCAGCTCGCCTGTCGAGGCCAGCTCCTGCAGCTTTTCCTGAAGTGCCGAGCCGATGCCTTTGATGTCCTTCAATTGATTGTCGGCAGCCTTTTGCACGATATCTCCCGGGTACGATTGCACGACTTCCGCACCTGTCCGGTAGGCACGGATCTTGAAGGGATTCTCTCCCTTCAACTCAAGCAACAGGGCGATCTCTTCCAGCGTGTCGACAATCTTATCTCGGGTGGTCATCAGAGTGCCACCTTAGCGAAAAACTCGACGATGAAAGGCAAAAACTTTCATTCATTCAACGCGGTTTCGCCGACAAACTGCCCATCTTCCAGATCCAGATCACCATGGGCACCAGAACAAGCCCTGTTCCGTAGAAGCAGGTCACCAGCGATCCCGCCATCAACAGTACTGGACTGATCAGGATGGCCGCAGCGAACGGCTTGGTCGAAACGCCCGGCCGTCCAATCGCGCCCTGCAGATGCGCGCACCCCAGCTGCAAGCCGCATAGCGTATAAAAGGCGAAGAAGAGCATCAGCGATACGACCACGTAGAGCAGTACGAGCAGATGAAAGAAATTGCCCATATGGAACGAATGGCTGTCCACCACACCTTTGATCGCTCCGCCTCCCACGATGACGACGACAGCTTCCGCAACAGCGAGCAGACCGAGTCGAACACTGATGTTGGCGTATCCTGATACACCAATGATCAAAGCGCTGGATGCCGCGGACGCCCCGAGCACTGACAGAATGATGATCAGCGTCTCGACCACTTCGACGCCACCGAAGAAGTAGCGAAAAATGATGTACGGCAACAGCGAGACAAAGACCAGCAAGCTGATGCTGGACTGCACTAGCCAAGCGCCATGAACCATCCGCGCTGCGCTTAGTCCAGTGATCAACACCAGCTCGAAACTTCCCTGGCGCTTGAGCGCCTGCAACGCACCGAGATTTCTCATCGGCAAAATGAACACCAAAACCAGCGAAACAGCACCCCAGAAGGGCTGAGAAAAAATCGCTATTCCGGTAAAGGCCGCAGATTGAGTCGAATCGGCCAGCCATTGGAATTCGATCAACAGACCCAATAGTGCCGCCAGGTGAATGCCTGCGAATGGCACGAGAAAAAGCGGCATTCGCAGCGCCAGCCGCAAATCCTTTACCAACACCGGTGCCAGCCAGTCAGGCCAATCACTCACTTGGGCTCCGATCAACGCGCGGTCGACAGCGTCGCTCATCGCCGTTTCTTTTTACGCTTTTTCCTCGACGCAGCGTTTCCCTTACGATGCTTCCCCACGCGGGTTCCTGGCGCTGGTTTTTGAGCGCCGGGCAGGTACGCAGACAGGTTGTAGCGCTTCTGCATCTCCTCCATCTCTTCCGGCGACAAATTGTTCCAGTCCGGCAACTCGATATCTCCCATCTCCTCATCGGCGGCAGCTCCTGAACTCCCGTCATTCGTGTCCGATGCGCGGACATCGAAATTCCAGGGTTGCGCTGCCCTTTTTGCCGCCTCCTCTTTTGTTGGCCGCCCCATTTTTTTCGGCTTGTTGGCAAGCGCCAGTTCTTCCATGCGCTTGCGGTATTCTGCTTCGCGCTCGCGGATTTCCTGAGCCCTGGGAGACTTGAGATATGCCTTGAACTCGGGAGTATACAGATCCGCGTCTGGATCCTTCTCGTAAATAAGCTCGACGCCAGACAGGTTGAACGCTTCTCTGAGATAACGCTTGGGTGGTCTCCTGCCGAACACTTTCGTGCCAGCGGATTCGGCTTTCTCGTAGGTCCACTTATCCTTTTTTTTAAAGCCAAAATCGGCCGGCTGCTGATCCCGCAACATCACGATGAGACATTCGATCTCCTCGAGTGGCACTGGTCCTTTTTTCCGCCCACGCTTTTTATGGACAAACCCTGCCGCTCCCTCCCGGTCGTATTTGAGCACGATCGCAGAGATCCTCTGCCGAACACAACCAAGTTCCCGCGCAATAGCGCTCTGCGACTCGCCATTCTTGACGCGAGCAACGATTGCCAGCTGGTCTTCAGGCGTGAGCCGAAGTCGGCGGCTCATGGATTTGATCGCGCTGGCGGCAGATTTGGGCTCAGATTTCTCAGAACTCGGGTCAGTCATCGCTCCATGTCGTAAAGGGTAACAGCGCCCCTGCAATGAAAAGAGGGATGGTCGGGGAGACAGGATTCGAACCTGCGACATCCGGCTCCCAAAGCCGGCGCTCTACCAAGCTGAGCTACTCCCCGATCCCAAGCAAGGATGCTCGGGTGGGCAGGCGGAAGTTGTGCGATGACTGGCACCGTTGCAAGCGGCAATTTCATGGAAATGTATCGTCGTCGTTTGGGTGGACATTCTGCGACCAGTCGCCCAGCACCACCCGAGCGGCTTCCAGATCCGCTGCCATCTGTGATTTTAGAGCTTCAATCCCGTCGAATTTCATTTCGGGCCTTAGCCGATCGATAAAACTCACTCGCAATTCCTTTCCATAGAGATCGCCGGAATAGTCGAAAAGATGCACCTCCAGCAGCCTGACACTGGCGGTATCGATGGTCGGGCGAACACCCAGATTCGCCACTCCATCAAAAAGTTGCCCATCCGCTCCGCATGCGCGCACCGCGTAAACCCCATTTGGCGGCAACAGCACTTCCATTCCCTCGACTGGCAGGTTCGCAGTAGGGAATCCAAGTTGACGCCCCAGCTGGCGCCCCGTGGACACCGTGGCCACAACGGAATGCCCTCGACCAAGCAGTCGCGCGGCTTGCGCCACATCGCCATCGGCCAGCGCCGCACGGATCGCTGTGCTGCTGATGATTCGCCCGTCGTCGTGAACGGCATCAAGAACGGTAGCCGTGAATCCCAGCTCTTCCGCCAGCGACTGGAGCAACGCAGTATCCCCTTCCCTGTTTCGCCCGAACGTCCAGTTCCAGCCGACTGCAATCTGCGCGAGCGGCGCACAGGCCGATGCCAGTGATTCGATGAAATCGCGGGCGCGACACCCGGCGACCTCACGATTGAACGGATGCAGTAGCACCGCATCCACTTTCCGAGCTGCCAGCAAACGTGTTTTCGTTTGGGTCGATGTTAGGATCGCCGGTGCCTTGTCGGGCCTCAGCAAGACCGCCGGATGGGGATCGAAAGTAAGAACGACACAGCTGCCCCCATCGACAGCTGCCCCGGCTGTCGCAGCGCCGATTACTTCCAGGTGCCCGCGATGCACACCATCGAAGACGCCGATAGCCAGGTGCACCGGGCCACGCAAGGTTGAGAGTTCTTCAATGGATCGAAAAACTCTCATGGCAGAACAAATGGATACTTCACAGGCAATTGGACACTTCGACGTTGGCATACAGCAACTTGCTGAACTATGCTCTACGGG
>JAQCER010000322.1 GCA_027618625.1 Verrucomicrobiota bacterium | reverse complement strand
CGACGGCTCGTCGATCGACTGGAAGGTCACCCTTTTTCGTCAGGTGATAAACGAACTCATGGCAGTCGTTCACGTAGCGCTGGGAATTGATCGGCTTGAAGTGTCCGGCAGAGATGATTTCGTTTTCGATCGTCTCGACCGTGATCGATTTGATCCAATGGAACGTGTTCTGCAGGACGAAAAGCTCGGTGGCGCGGAGAATGAGCCGGTGCGGCATCAGAGGATCTTTCGGGGAGGCACCAACGTTTAGAAAGAGTGCGCCATCAGTTTTCAGCACGCGATGCACTTCCGCCATCCACTGCATCGACCAGTCGAGGTAAGCGTGGTCGCTCAGTGTGTCTTTGTAAGAATTGTAGGCGATGCCGAGATTGTAAGGCGGCGAAGTGACCACTAGATCAATCGATCCTGGGGCAAGACTGCGCATGGCAGGAATGCAGTCGGATTTTTGGAGCACGATCTGAACACCTTTGCAATTGCCGGAAATGACAGGTCCCGGCGTGGACACGGCAACCGGTGGCACTGTGGGGGCCGGACACGAAGAATTTGCCCCGGCGTCGACAGGCTTTTTTCTGGAGCGGCCTCGGCCCTTTTTTGCAGGGGGGATATCATCTGCCATGCTGGTCCGATAGCAGAATTGTCCCGGCTTGCACACTAGTTCCACATGTCTTTACATGTCTTACATGTCTTACATGTCTTTGACTCGCAGCTTCAGCTCCTTCATTTCGCGCAGTTGCGCTTTGGAAGCCTCGGAACGCAGCGGATTCCCTCTCAGGTAGATCTGCACGTAAGGTGCGAATCGTTTTTCGCCTTCCAGATCTGTTTTGCACATGGCGATGAGCGGGGCCAGATCGGTAATCTGATTGTCTTCCAGGAAGAGAAAGCTGCCCGGGCGGGCACCTTGCAGCGGAGTCAAATCTTTGATGCGATTTCCGCGCAAGCCGAAGCTGCCGACGCGATCCAATGAACCAATGCCAGTGATGTCCTCGCTGTCGTTGTTATCAAGGTAGAGCGAGCTGAGCTTCTTCAATTGCAATACCGGGGAAATATCTCTCACCGAGTTCTGCGAAACATAAAGAGATGACAGATTTCCCAGAGACTTTACGGCATCGAGCGTTTTCACCTTGTTCTGAGTGAGCTCAAGATATTGCAAACCTTCGAGCGTGGCGACGGGTGAGATGTCTTCGATCTCATTGTTGGACAGATCCAGCAGCTGGATGCGCGTCAGTCCCTTGATGGGAGAGATGTCAGTGATGCGATTGTCCGCGAGTTCCAGTGACGCCAGTGCCTTGCAATGCTCAAGTCCGGCGAGACTGACGATTCCCAGACCTTGCCCTTTGATCGTCGAGACATTCTTTACATCGCTGGCGTAGATTGGTTCGTCACTCTGGCGCTTGGCAAAGACTTGCTGGCGCACTGCTGTCTCGAGATTCTTGTCGGCAAAAATTGGTTCCTCTTTCGGTTCCTCCTTCTTCGGCTCTTCTTCCTTTTTCTCTGCCTCCTGTGCGAATGCAGGAAGTGCAGTTGCGAGCATCAGTGTCGTCAGCAGCGTGCTGACCCAGCGGGAATTGTTTCTGTTTCGTTTCATGTCAGATTACCGATTTTAACAATAGTCTCTTTTGCAGTCTCACGCAATGTTCACCCTGTTTCTGCTACGCAATGATCTCGCCATCGAGGCACGTTTTTTCGACTCCGTTCAGGCGGAAGTCGAGTCCTTGAAAGCGATCGGTGAAGCCGCAGTGATCGTTCCCATCAGGCGCACCACGGTGGCGTGGAGGTCGCGCTCATGCACAGGGCACAGGGTTTCTCCGCGCCGTTGCAGCTGAAATCGTCAGTTGCTCCAGAGGTCAGCCGGGGTTCGATGCCGCCGCGGCAGTCCCGATGGTAGAGCAGTGCCGGTGGTGATCGCGTCCTCCATCTGGACTGCCCCCTTTTTCCCTGTCCAGCGACACCTCGCATAGCTGCCCGGGCGTCGCGAGTCCGGGCCGTACCGTTGAAACACGGAATCCTGCTCGTCGCTTACATTGGTCAGTTCGGGCACGCTTGATTCCGTCAAGGACTGCTTCCATCTGTCCCGCGGGCCGATTTTCGAAGGCTGGCCGCAGATCAGCTCTCAATTTTTCCTGTTCGGCCTCTGATTGTCCCATCAGGTTCTCGGCTTCTGCCACTGCGGCTGAGCGATCCACGACAATGCTTCGTCCCGGCTGGTGAGTGTGCCTTCGAGTTGGTGCGTTTGAATTTCTGTTAGGATTTCCGCAAAGCGGGGGGACGGCTTCCAGCCGAGTGCTATCAGATCATTGCCGGTGATGAGGGGCGGCGGGATGAGTGGCTCGCTGGCAAATGCTTCCCGCCGCTCCTGCAGAAAGGTGTAGTTATCCAGCATGCCGTGGCTGCCGAGACAATCGACTCGATGCAATTCCATCTCATCATCGAAAGTATCGCGGGCCATGAAGCGTTTGAGTTTTGCCAAGCGCATGTTTTGCACGTTCATGAAGCGCATGTGGTTGGCCACGCCTGCTACTGCGTCTTCGATGATGTCATTAGGGTATTTTAATCGCCGTAGAATGGATTCCGACATCTCGGCCCCCAGCTCGGCGTGGCCGTTGAAGCGAATGCGTTGGTCCGCTTCGTCCCAGGTCCGCGTCGCCGGTTTGCCGATGTCATGCAAGAGCACCGAAAGAACGAGAGGCAGCGACACATTCTCTGGCAAAAGGGACAGCATTAGCCGGGTGTGGACGAATACGTCTCCTTCCGGATGATAGTCGGGCGGCTGGTCGCATCCCTTGAGCGCCTCGATCTCCGGGATGATGTGGTTCATGAGTCCGGAATCGACAAGCAGATCAAAGCCGCGCACGCGTCCCGGAGAGACCATGATGCGGCTGAATTCATCGCGCGTCCGTTCGATGCTGATGCGGGCCAAGGAGCCGGATTGGGCGCAGACGGCAGACCATGTACCGGGTTCAATTTCGAAACCTAACACTGCTGCAAATCTGACGGCACGCATTAGGCGCAGGTGGTCTTCTTCGAACCTTTGAGAGGGAATGCAGATCGCCCGCAGGACTTGGTTTTCAAGATCCGTGCGGCCATCGACATGGTCGATGATCTCATCGGCGATGGGATCAAAGAACAGACCATTGATGGTGAAATCGCGCCGTTGGGCATCCTCTTTTGCGGCGGCAAAGGTGACGCTATCAGGCCGGCGGCCATCGGTGTAGTCTCCGTCGAGGCGGAAAGTGGCAATTTCTGTGGTATGCCCGCCGTTCTTGACAAGCATAACTCCGAAGTGCGCACCGACGCCGTGAGCCTCAGGAAAAAGGGCCTTGATGCGCTCTGGACGCGCATCGGTCGCGATGTCGTAGTCCTGTGGTGAATTTCCAAGCAGTTGGTCGCGCACGCATCCGCCGGCGAAGTAGGCGATTTGTCCATTCGCCTGCAAGATTTGAACGATCTCGGTAGCCGCGGTGCGAGCGTCTTTGGTGGTATTGGCTCCCATAGTTGAACGCAACAAACCACCGATCGGATCGGTTGCACGAAATTTCCGTGGCGGTGATTAATAGTCAGTTTCCAAGAAAGGGCACGAAGCCATCAATCAGATCGATGCCGCTGCGAACGCCTTCCCGGAGGATCGACGTGCCTTCCCGGAGGACCGCGCCACCTGCATCGATGGCGCGTTCGGGGACTTCTTCAATCGTCTGCACGATCACCCCTGTCATCAGGCGCGAGGTCAGGTCTTCGTTCAGTGCCTGCAGCGGTCCGTAGACGCGCATCTCGGTCCAGACATGTCCGTCGTCGAGGCGCGTGAAGACTTTTTGTTCGGCTCCGGGAATCCAGCGCAGAACACCTGGGACGATGCCGACGAACAGGGTGCCATTCGCATTTCCTTCAGAGACGGTCAGGCTGCCAGTGACGCGCATCGTTCCCGAAGATTCGATCAGAATTTCGTTGAAATGAGTGACGTCTCCCGCGCGCGTGAACTTTGCCGTAGCTTTGTTGAGGGGCAGGCGGCGGAAGGTGTCATGCTTGGTGAAGTCCGCGAGGCTATCCAGTATGGGCAACGCATTGAGGATGCCGCCAGCAAGTGAGGCGTCGCCATCGTAGCTGGTCACTCCACTTTGAATGCGTACCGTGACATCGCTTTCGACAAATCCACTGATGCGTTGTTTCCAGTCAGGGGCGACGATTTCTTCAATGTCGATGCCGGACAGATGTAATTTCAGTTCACTGTCCCGCCCGGTTGAATCCAACGTGCCGCTACATTGCACCCGGGCTCCCGCCAAGTCTTTCAAATCGGCCACGGCATTGGAGATGAAGAGCGTGCCATCGCGCCAGCGCGTGTCGAAGTCAAGAAGCGAAAGGCGCCGCCCCTCTGGAAGGTAAATTTCACCCCCGTAACCAGAGAATTGGTGGCCATCGGAAAAATCTTCTCCCAGCGGCCGGGCGTTGATGCGCAGGCGTTGTGCTCTAGCGATGCCACCTGGTGTCGAGCCGTCGCTTGGCAGGGGAAATGTGATATTGGCACTCTCGATTTTGACCACTTTCAGCTCAGTCCTGTTGGGGAGTAGCGAAGTGAGAAAACCATTGCTGCGCGACGGCGCGGGTGCCTTGGTCGCCTCGCGCTGGTGAGTGGGTTCGGCTGGGCGTTCGCTCAGGTCGATACTGGCTTGGTCGACCGACAGTTCGGTTATATCCCAGACGCCGTCCCAGATGCTACGAAAGTTCAGTTGGGCCTCAATGCCCTGAGCGTTGATCGACTTGATCGCCGAGCCGGTGTTTCCGGTCGCAGTAAACAATGTCGATGTTGCCTGTGAATCCTGCCATTCGATGGGGTCGAATGCACCTGTGACTTTAAGCGCGTGGGAAGTGGCCCGATTGACCTGCGCGAGAAAGGCATCGCTGTGCAGATAATGCTTCAGAAAAATGCGGAATCCAAGGTATCCAGAGGCGGCTACGAGCAATAGGCCAACGAGCAGAAATCCCCAAGGCATGCGGAATCGCTTGCGGCGTGTGGCGTGCAGTGGATGGGATGGTTGAGAAGATTCAGATTCAGACATTCGTGGGATTCAGAGAATTCCAAAAGAATAACGCATGATCAGTCATTTTTCTTGGTGAGAATTCATGTTGGCTTGCCAGCCAGCTTGGCAATGGCCGACAATGGCCGGCAATGGCCAGCTTGGTAATGGCCGGCAGTGGCTGACAATGGCCCCAATCGATCAGTAAAAGCGTTGGTAAAA
>JAQCER010000321.1 GCA_027618625.1 Verrucomicrobiota bacterium | reverse complement strand
TTTGTCATGACGCCCAATGAATTCATCGGCGATATGATGCAGCTGATGATGGAGAAGCGGGGGCAGATTGAGGACACCGAGACTCTGGATGACTCGCGTGTGATTTTGACCGCGCTTTTACCTCTGAACGAGATTCTCGTGGACTTCAATGATCGACTGAAGAGTCTCAGTCGCGGTTACGCCTCCATGGACTACGAGCATGCTGGCTATGAGGCAGCCAAGTTGGTGAAGATGGATATCCTGATCAATGGGGAGCCGGTCGATGCGTTTTCCACCATCGTGCATAAGGAAAAGGCGATTGCTTACGGACGAGCTTTGTGTAAAAAACTGCGTGACGTCATTCCGCGCCAGATGTTCACAGTGCCGATTCAGGCTGCCGTCGGTGGTGCTGTCATCGCCCGGGAAACGATCAGCGCGATGCGTAAAAACGTGACCGCAAAGTGCTATGGCGGCGACATTTCCAGAAAACGGAAACTGCTGGAGAAACAGAAAGAAGGTAAGAAGAAGATGAAGATGTTCGGCAAAGTGAACATCCCGCAGGAGGCGTTCATCAAAGTATTGAAAACGGGTGACTGAGCCTGTATCCCTGCATTAATAACTTCCACGATTTACAGGAGAAAACAGTGTTCAAACCCAAGTATGTCAAACACGGCGAGCTGCTGGTAAAAGGAGTTCAGAAATTCGTTCGTTACAAAACGGATGTCATGAAACCTGGGCGGGAGGAGGAAGCAATCGCCAAGCTTGAGGAGCTGAAGCAGGCTCTGCGTGCCCGTGATCCAGAGAAGTGCAAGGTGCTTTCGGACGAGGTCACAAAGATGTGCGAAAAGTCGGTCAGCGCCTATGAATCCACTTCTCTACGTGAGAACATTGAAGTTCTGTTCGTGACGATCGTGTTTGCGTTAGGGATTCGGGCTTATTTTTTGCAACCGTTCAAGATTCCTACTGGATCGATGATGCCGACTCTCTACGGCATCACTACTGAGCCGATGGCTGAGGATGAGGAGAAGCCGGGGCTCCTGCGACAGGGATGGGAATTGATTTCCGCCGGTAGGAACTACATGGAGCTACGTTCTCCCGTCACCGGGAGATTGGTGGGCTACCGGCCCGTCGAGCTGAGGTTGGTAACGCTGACCGAGCTTGAGTTTGAATCCGAAACTGGTGAGCGTGTGAAAAAGAGGGTGTGGGCACCTCCCCGTCAGTTGTACGAACTCTGGGGTCGCTCAGAAACCGGTGGTGGTGGATGGAATGGCTTGGGGCGTAATGGCAACGAACCACCGATTCCTAACGAAGCCGTCAAAAAAGGAGAATTGCTGGCTAAGGGTGTCATCGATACGGGAGACCAGGTTTTGGTGAACAAAATCTCTTACCACTTTCGGCGGCCGGATCGCGGTGAAGTGTTTGTTTTCAATACTCGTGGTATCAACGATTTGATGGTGGATCCCCAAAGTGGCAGGCCCAAACTTTCGACCCACTACATCAAGCGGCTGTCAGGCGTTCCCGGAGACAGCTTCGAAGTGAAGCCGCCCGAGCTGTGGATCAATGGAAGGCTGGCAGAAGAGCCTGGCAATGTGGCGGTTATGAAGCAAACGGAAGAACCGTTTAATCAAGGCTACACCGATGCGGGCAATTGGTTGAAGGCTACGCTCGGCCCGCATGAGTATCTTGCGTTAGGAGACAACAGCGCGAACAGTTTTGATAGTCGTGGCTGGGGTGCCGTTCCAGAGAAAGACATCGTCGGTCCAGCGTGGGCGGTGTATTGGCCGTTCACCAGTAAGAAAGGCAGCCGCTGGGGAAGAATTCGCTGAGTTGCTGTTCCGTCCGAGGCGGGCGGTAACACTTCGACGTACGGCATGGATGCTATTCCGACTTGGGGCTGGGCCATTGGAGCCGCGCTCAGTTACGCCCTCTTGATTTGGGTGCAACCGATGCGCGAGCTGTTCCGGCGCGGATTCCAGATCGTCCGCCGGTATCGGCATCTTCCCGTCTTCGCCGGTATAGTCTTCGCGGCTCACGCGCTTTGGCTTTTTTATGAGAGAGGGGATCCGTCGACCGCTGTTGCGACAGCCGGTAAAGAGGGGGCTGGTGGGCTGGCCCGCTTATCTGAAGTGGGCCCTTTTGCTGTGCTGGGCATGGTGGAAGGTGTGCATCGCCCATTCCTGGCATTCCTGCCAGCGGCTCCGATCTCGCTGCTGGTGCTCGTCGGTCTTACAATCAATTTATCTGGACTGCTGCGGGAATTGCGCGATGGCATCGAGGCGTTGGTTCGTCCGAAGACCGGTGTTTGGTTATTGTGTCTCTTTTCGGCGAGCGGCGTGCTGCATGCGGGACATGTCTTTTATCTTGGAGGCGATTCATTTTGGCGCGGATTCCTGTTGGAGCAGGGTGGCGCATTTTTTGAGGGCTATGTTTCAGTGTTAGGACAGAGCTACGTGTTGCTGTTCGCCGCGCTCGGGCTAGTGACACTACGGCGGAACTTGAAAAAGGTCGAGATCCTGAAGCTTGCTGTGCGAAGATCTCCGCGCCTGTGGCCAGTCATGCTGGCTTACGCTGTGCTGGTACCATCCGTGCGGGAATTCCTGCCATCTGAGTCTGTGGTGAGACTAGTGCTCAGTTCCCTCCTAGCATTGATCACGGCAGTATTCGCTTTCCTCCAGCTGGACTTGCTGGGTGAGAAGCGGTTTTCGGGTTGGAAACGGGCGGTCAGCCATGCGCTCGACCTACAACGTCGGCATTTTCAGTGGACCGTATGGTTCTGTCTCATTAGTATGATGCATTGGCTGGTATTCCATTTGCTCACCATCTGGTTGATCAGTGGTTTCGCCACGGGTTCGATTTTGGCGGCCATTGCCGGGACGGTTTTTGCTTTCCTCGAAGGAGCAATTGCTGTCTGGTTTCTTGGAGTATGGGCGGCTCTCTATCAGGAAAAACTGGCACATTGATCCAGGTTCAGAATCCGCGACCTTCTCATTCGAACATGGCCACCACCGCAGCTACACGCAAAATCGCGTCACCAGCCCAGATTACCCGGGCGGCTAAGTCGAACATTGCCTTCTCCCTCCTGTGTCTGCCTGCAGAAAGGCGCGAGGACATGTTTGCGTTCTACGCCTACTGCCGCGTAGTGGACGATATCGCAGACAACCCGGACGCCACACGTGAGGCGAAACTCGTCGAACTCAATGGCTGGCGCGATGTTCTCAACGGCATTCAGGCTCCCGTGACGGAAGTGGAGAGGGCCACCATCCGCGTGCGCGACAAATACGATATCCCCAACGAAGTTTTCCTCGAACTGATCGAAGGCATGCTGATGGATCTCGATCTCGTGCGCTACGAGACTTGGAATCGGTTAAAGCAGTACTGTTACCGTGTCGCCAGCGTCGTCGGCATCGCCTGCGTCACCATCTTTGGCTATCGCAATCGCAAATGCCTCGATTACGCCGTGAATCTCGGCTACGCGCTCCAGATCGTGAACATCATGCGCGATGTCCATGAGGACTTCGTCAACGACAATCGCATCTACATCCCCCAGGAAGATCTGGAAGCCGCAGGGTATACTGAGGATGACATTGCCAACAAGCGCTACGACGACGCCTTTTACCGGCTTATGAATCAGCAATACGCACGCGCCATGTTCTACTTCGAGGAAGCCGAACGCGGCATCCCGCCAGAGGATCGCACCAATATGCTCAGCGGCCTAACCATGAGCCGGATTTACTACGGCATCCTGCGGAAGATGAAGAAAGACAACTTCCGCATCTACGACAAGCGTTACTCCCTGACGCAGCCCGAGAAGCTGCTCCTGCTCGGTCGCGCTTTTGCTGCCCGCTGGATCGTCGGTTAGGACAGCTCTTTTTTTACTTCCCATCCTTGGAGGATCTCTGTTACCGATTCCGCTATGGCTTTTAATCTTACAGGACACATTGCACTTGTTACCGGCAGCACCACCGGACTCGGAAAAGGCATCGCACTCAGCCTGGGACAGGCTGGGGCTAAGGTGGCGCTCAACTATTTCAATAATTCCGAGCGTGCAGAACGCGCCTTACGGGAGTTTAAGGATGCGGGGATTGATGCCCGGCTGTATCGTGCCAACGTCGTTGATCCTGAAAGCATTGGCGCGATGGTTTCGCAAATTGAGAACGATTTCGATGGCTCCATCGATATCCTCGTTCCGAACGCCACTCCCGATCAGCCCCACAAACCGATCGAGCAATACGACGCCGAGTTCTATCAACAAATGTACGACTTTTTCGTCAAGAGTCCGTTCCTGCTGACCCAGGCGATTCTTCCTGGGATGAAGAAAAAGAGATGGGGGAGAATCGTAAACCTCGGAAGCGAAGTCTATCAGTTGAGCATCGGCAATTTTAGCCCCTACGTCGCGGCGAAAGGTGGACAGACCGGATGGACCCGCAGTATGGCTACCGAACTCGCAGCTACCGGAATCACCGTAAACATCGTTGCCCCCGGCTGGATCCCAACGGAACGTCACGAGAATGATCCGCAGGAAGAGAAAGACGCCTACTTTGCCAATATCAGAATGGGCCGCTGGGGAACGCCAAAAGATGTCGGCGATGCAGTGCTCTACTTCGCCAGCGAGGAAGCGTCTTTCGTCACCGGCCAAACTCTTTGCGTGAACGGCGGAAATTCGCCGTGGTGAGTATTCGCACTCATCGCCGTAATCATCGTAATCCTAATCCTAATCTTAATCTTAATCTTAATCGACTCCGATCAGCCATCGCAGGCTAGACTAGGTCATACCATCCGGACATCAGAGTTTGCTCGAACGAGGCCGACCAACATCTACGATGCTCAGAAGAAGCTCCTTACCTTTCACCCCAGCGGCTTCTTCAATTTTTCTCTTGGCAATGAGAACATCAAGGCAGGCTGCGGATTCCAATGTGGAGCCCCGCGCAACATCAAAGTAACGGCATCGATCGGCTGGGGTGAATTTGCCATTGCCTTCGGCGATGTTGAGAGGGATAGAGGTCGAAGCACGATCGAATTGCCCGTGGATTGCCACCGACTTTGGAATGTCCTGTAGAAGGTCGTCAGCGTAACTGACAAAGGCGATTGCCTGCTGATAGACTTTGAGCTTCTCATGGTCAAACTGTGGCTCGGGCATGTCTCAAACTGGGATTACGATCAATTAAGATTAAGATTAAGATTAAGATTAAGATTACGATTACGATTACGATTACGATTACGATTACGATTACGATTACGATTACGATTACGATTACGAT
>JAQCER010000320.1 GCA_027618625.1 Verrucomicrobiota bacterium | reverse complement strand
TATTGTCCAGTAATATATCTTTCCATACTCACTGTCAGATACTTACAGAAAAACAAGCGGAAACCCTCAATTCCAGCTGCGATCTGAAGATTTTTCCCTGTCATCGCGCCCAGATTGGTACACCCATCGTATTTATCGCCATGGCCACCTTCCTCCGTTTCTTACTCTGCTGGATTACCGTCTCCGCCTCCGTTGGGAACATGATTGCTCAGACCGCACCTAAAGCGGAGCGCCTACTGGGCGAAAAGTCGCCCTACCTGCAAAGGCACGCAGACAATCTGGTCGATTGGTATCCATGGGGCGATGCAGCTTTCGCTCGTGCCCGGGAGTTGAATCGTCCAGTTTTTGTAAACGTGGGCTACTCCACCGGCCCTTCGTGCAGCGTTGTCGAGCAGGAAAGCTTCATCAGTGGAGAGATTGCAGAACTGCTCAATAGGAACTTTGTCTGCATTCTCGTCGACCGGGAGGAAAGGCCCGCCGTGAACAACGCCTGTGTTCGCTACATTTTGCTTGTCAAAGAATCCCCAGCCTGGCCGCTTCACATTTTCATGACACCGGAGCGACTCCCCATGTTCGGCACCGGTTACCTGCCGAACCAATCCAGCGGCCGACTGGATGGCCAGACGCTCATATCTGTAATCAACCACGTGCTCTCAAGCTGGAAGCGCGACACCGATGACTATTTATCAAGACAATCGGCACGTGACGTGAAGCAAATGCAGGAAACCATCGATCGCAGACCAGAACCAACATCCGAAGCAACTGGCACTAACATTGGTTCAAGACACCTCACCAGAGACCAACTTGAAGGATTCGTTCGCGAAGTCCTTTTGCATTCCGACACCACGTATGGCGGCACCCTGTCTGTTCCTAAATTTCCGTTGATGCCGAACCTGCTGTGGTTGCACCAGTTTTCACAACAGTTCAGCAGCCACCCCACCGGGCAACGAGCCGGCAGGCTTGTTGAGGCAACTCTCATGGGGATGGCAAAAGGAGGGATCCAGGATCACCTTGGCGGTGGCTTTCACCGCTACGCGCAAGATGAGCAATGGAGCGTGCCGAGCTTCGAGAAAATGCTCTACGATCAGGCTCTCTGTGGGGAACTTTACGCGCAGGTGTTCGCGACTACTGGGAACCCGCTTTACAAGGAAATTGCTCTCAAAACGTTCCGCTACATGAACACTCGCCTGGCACATGCGGACGGCGGATTCTACACATCGGCAGATGCAGTGAGCCTGCCTGATGTCGATGCTTCGCAGATGGTTCCAGGTGCTTTTTACAGCTGGACGGAGAAGGAATTCGATGACGCATTGAGCTCGGATGCTGAAGCGGGTGCATTGCTAAGGCTGCACTTCGGCATCCGGCCCCGCGGCAATACTCCTCCGGGATCTGATCTTGGACAAACTTTGACAGGTAAGAATGTTCTCTTCGAAAAACTGGCTCTGAACGAATCGGCAAAGGCAGCGGGCATTCCGGATGGCAAGGTAGCTGCCACCTATGAGCGCGGACTTGCGCTGCTCAGGCAACACCAGTCAATGCGACCCAGGCCGATGGTTGATCGTAAAATTCTGGTGAGCTGGAATGGCTACGCAATTGCCTCACTGGCTCGCGGTGCCACTGCCCTGAAACAGCCAGACCTTCTCGAACCCGCGATCAAGGCAATGGACTTTCTGTCCACGCACATGGTCGATCACAAGTCTGTCGCCATCCGGCGTTCCTGGCTGGCAGGAGCATCTGACATCGAGGGAACCTGCGATGACTACGCGGCAATGGTGGATGCGAGCCTGGCACTTTACACAGCAGCAGGAAACAACAAGTGGCTGGCTCTTGCCCAGGCATTCCAACAAAAGCAGCTCGACGAATTTCTCGATCCGGACACCGGCGTTTTCTTCGAAATCCCGCGTTCCCGCTCAGATATTTTCCTTCGCTTGCGCCCGGCAGTCGATTCGGACATTCTGTCTTGCAACGGCCTTACAGCCCGCAATCTGGTTCGCTTGAGCAAAGCCGCGGAGGAGCCTCAGCAATCCACCTGGAAAGCCGCAGCTGAAAAACTGTTCGATCACTTTGAATCCACCATGACCAACCAATCATCGATGACACCCGGACTGCTTGCCGCCTGGGAAGAATTCACCCGCCCCTGAGTCCCGCGTCTCGATTCATGTCAACGCTCATCCGGATTTTTCGCTACACGGCACTCTACCCCTGGCACGCTGCCACCACGCTGGGGCTCGCAATGGTCAGCACACTGCTGGTGGTCGTGCTTCCAGCAGTCACGCAGGAGTTTATCGACGAGGTCGTGCCGAACAACCAGATCGACCGCATCGTCCCCCTGGCAGCACTGGGCATCGGCGCGATCGCCGCCCGGCAAGTGATCACGATGTTCAGGAATCTGTGCAACAGCGCGTTCGAACAACGTATCATCCATGATCTGCGGCGTGATCTTTACGAAAAAATTCAACGCCTCCCCTTGCACTGGTTCGACCGGCAACCTACCGGCGACATCATGCACCGGGTCGCCGCGGATGTCCCGGCGATGGAACGCGTCATCGTCGGCGCAATCGATCAGGGACTGAGCGGACTGATGCAATTTTGTGCAGTGTTAGGCTTTCTGATCTGGCTGCATCCAGGTCTTGCCCTGCTGACCGTGGCTCCCCTGCCAGTGGTGGCGATTGCAACACGCCTGTTCCAAAAGTATGCGGAACCCCGCTACAAGGCAGTTAGCGAAGCCAGCAGCACGTTAAATTCCGTGCTGCATGACAATGTTGCCGGCATTCGGCAAATCAAGGCCTATACCGTGGAACCCGAAGAGGCCAAGCGCTTCGGCAGTGCCAGCACTACGGTGCTCAAGGCGCAGATGAATGTGGTCAAAGCCAACGCTTTCATCTGGCCGTTCGTGTCTCTGGTGGCGGAATCGGGAATCGTCCTGACCATCGCGTTCGGTGCATGGTGGATCACAAAAGGCGAGACAACACTGGGAGTCCTCAGCGCCGTTCTCATGTCATGGGGACTGCTCTATGATCCCATTTCGCGGATCAATCCGCTGACTCAGTTGTTCGTTTCCGGAATAGTCGCAGGCAAACGCATCTTCAGCATCCTGGATCTGGACGAGGAAGAAGATCTGGTCACAGGCAAACGACCGGAGACGCTGCGGGGTCATGTGCGCTTCGAAGACGTCCGTTTCTCCTACGAAAAGAACGCAACCCGGCCTACGCTCGACGCGATCGACTTAGAGGCACTGCCTGGGCAAACCGTAGCCTTCGTCGGCCCCACAGGCGCGGGCAAATCAACAGTCCTCGCCCTCCTGACGCGCTTCTATGAAGTGGACGGTGGCCGCATCACCCTCGACGGCAATCCATTGGAAGGGATATCGAAAGAGTGGCTGCGCGATCGCATCGGCTATGTGACCCAGGACAGCTTTCTTTTTGACGCGACTATTCGAGAGAACCTGCTCGTCGCAAAACCCGATGCAACCGAGGACGAAATCTGGACGGCGCTTCGTGCCGCAAATGCTGAGAACTTCGTCAGCAAACTGGACGGTGGACTCGAAGCCACGCCAGGCGAACGCGGCACCCGGCTCAGCGGCGGCGAGCGACAACGGCTGTCGATCGCTCGCGCCTTGCTGAAAAATCCGCCCATTCTCCTGCTCGACGAAGCCACCAGTGCGGTCGACAACGAAACCGAGCACCTCATCCAGGAAGCGCTCGAACGCCTGCGCTCAGAACGAACCGCATTCGTCATTGCCCACCGGCTCAGCACGGTCCGCGCCGCCGACAAAATCTATGTCCTTGAGCAAGGTCGGATCGTTGAGTCAGGCAAGCACGAAGAACTGATCGCCTTCAACGGACTCTACGAAAGACTCTGCTCGGCCGGACTGGGGACACAGGAGGAGTGAGAACGCGAAGGGCATGCGCACGCCACGGGGCAGCATGGACTTCGGCGACCAAGGGCCTGCATGAAGATGAGCGAAGGGCACCAGATTCACCCGCATAAATCCGTTGCGCCACGCCTTCGTCTCGCCGCTCATTCAAACGGAAGCTTGCCCATATGAGATCGTATGGGTTATTCAACAACACCCGGAAACGATCAATTCACGAAACTACCAACTTTCCCACCGCTAAATCCCATGAACCAACTTCCACTCCATTCATTTGCGATCGTGTTCATTCTGGCCGGTTTCTCGACGGCACCGGTCGTCCGGGCGAAGGATGTGCCGCAGATCTCCGGCGAGGTCAGCGCCGCATCATCCACTGAAACTTCCGTCGTCGCGACCCCCGAGTCGCCCAAGAGAGGCGCAAGCGCCGAAGAAGGGGAACC
Source organism: Verrucomicrobiota bacterium (assembly GCA_027618625.1). Lineage (GTDB taxonomy): Bacteria > Verrucomicrobiota > Verrucomicrobiia > Verrucomicrobiales > DEV007 > JAGROY01. The sequence continues at coordinate 924 of JAQCER010000320.1, read as the reverse complement.
GAAATACATCGAGGGGAAGACCGGCAAGGCGATTGAGTTCGGCCCCCACGCCCCGATCATCCGCATTCCTGCGTATCCCGAGTTGCGTCCGCTCGACGGAACCACGGTCTGCGCGTGGATCAAGACCTCCGTAGAGTCGAAAGGGAAGCAAACCGTTTTTCGGATCGAGGACGGAGGTGACCGCCGCTTCATGGCAATCGGCGGAGCAAACAACATCTGGGGCCTGTGGTTCGGGCTGGGAATCGACGGCAAATACACGGAGATTTGGGCTGCCTGTGAGCCCGCGAAACTCGCCGATGGTCAGTGGCATCATGTAGCGGGCACCTTCGATGGAAGGCACCTCCGGCTGTACATTGACGGAAAAAAGCTCAGCGAGCGGGAGCAGCCCGGGAATCTTGCTCCGGGCAGACCGACGCCTGCGTCCATCGGTGCCTACAACGGACGCCATGAGCCATTCCACGGGGGCATCGACGATATGCGTGTTTACACCGGGACCTTGACCGATGAGCAGGTCGCCGAGCTTGCGGAGGGCAAGGCGGAACCGGTACCGGAGGCGATCGTGGGCCATTGGAAACTGGATGGCAATCTCGACAACGAGGCTGACAAGAAAGCGGACGAGAAAAAAGCTGAAGCCACCAAGTAATCTCGACAACACCAGAGACGATCCATCGCTGAAACCCCAATTTTCATTATGCTGAATCCCATGCACCGCATTCTCTTCCGCGCCCATGCGATCCTGTTTTCGCTCGCGGGTTTCTTCATTGTGCCGGGCCACGCGAAGGATTTGCAGCCGATCCCTGGCAAGCTCGTCGTGCTCACATTCGACGACGCGAACAAATCGGATCGCGCGTTCGTTGCGGACGTTCTGAAGAAGCATGGGTTTGGCGCGACATTCTATGTCACCGAAGGCCTTGGCTTTCTGAA
>JAQCER010000319.1 GCA_027618625.1 Verrucomicrobiota bacterium | reverse complement strand
ACCGAGCGCGGCGGGATTGGGATTGGGATTGGGATTGGGATTGGGATTGGGCCCGAAATCTCCGGTCACCAGATTCAGCGCGAGACTTGGCGAGGCCATCGAATTTTCTGTGACCGCGGGCTGTTTTAGTCGGAACGTCGCCGTGCCTGTTTTCTCGTCGATCGAACATTCGGCACCCGTATGGGAAGAACCAATCGCCAGACGAACATCAACAGTGCGGGGATCGCCTCCAGAAGCGATGATGCGAGTTCCGTCACCGGCGAGCACTTCCAGGTGCATGCTTGCACCGACGACTACAAGAGACACTGTCGAAGGGGCTGCCGCAGCGCTCGCTTGGGAAAATTGGAAAAACGAGCGTCCTTCATAGACTCGAATTCCCGTCTCCTGCCCAACGCTTTCGGTATCATCTTCAGTGCCGATGCTCCACGTGAAACCTTCGGCAAACAATTCGAGTGGCCGGAGCAGGATCTCTTGATCTACCAGGCCCGGCACTCGGAATTGGAATGGCGTTCCCTTATCAGCGGCTTCAACGATTGCGCGCATGTCAGCCGAGAACTCCCCTGCGTCGACAGACGATGCGTGATGTCTCGGACGCGAACTTTCCTGCGCAATCCCCCCGCTGGCCGGAATTCTGCGTTCCGACGGTGCCGTATAGCCGCCACGGAACCCACCCGCCGCAATGAACATCGCGAAGAGCAAAAGACCTATAGCTACGGCATAAATGCGACGTTGAAGGCAGAACACTGGCCAAAGGTAATGCAGTGTATGCAGAATTGGCAACGGCCAATGCTGCGCCGGATGAAGCTCTTGTTAAATTCCCCTATCGTGCTATCGTGTGGTGCCGATTCGGTCGACGTCTCCATTCAATTCGCCCTTCCGCATTCCAGTCCCAGTCGGGAAGAGTCGGGAAGAGTCGGGAAGAGGTGCAGCAGCAACAACCACTATGAAGGGGTTGAATGGAATCGCCTACATACTGGCAAGGTCCGGCACGTGCTTCGCTTTCACCATTCTCTGGATGAGCGCCCGACCAGCGAGGTCGAGTTGCTCCAGCTGCACTTTCCGGATTTGCCGATCCTCATCTTTGAACATGGCGATGGTTTCGTTCGCCTTCATCAATTTGGCGAAAAGCGTGCTGCCTTTTGCACTCTCCCAGTCCCGATATCCTTCCTCTACCAGGGCAACTCTGCGCTCGGCATTGCGACGCTCCGCATCCCGTTGGGTCTTGATGATTTGATCGAACTCCACGTTAAAAAGGAACATCCGCTCTGTCTCTTCAGACATTGCCTTGTAGCCCGAGATCTTGCCGAACTGCTTCCCTTTCGAATCAAAGAAAATGAGCGCGGGAAACCCCTTCACCCCGTAATATTCCTTCAGTTTCTTGTGAGTGCCTGACCACTCATTCTTGTTCTGCGGGAAGTCGACGTAGCTGAGAACGAAATCGTTGCCGATCTTCTTCGGAAACGACGGGGTATTCAGGATCTCCGTCGCCAGCATCCGGCTTGGATTCGGGCTGGTGGTCCAGTTCACACCGAGCAGTGCCATGATGTGAAACTTCCCACTCTCCTTTGCCAGATCCCGCGCTTTCCTGGGATTGGTGTGCCAGTCCGCAATCGCAGGCTCTTCCCCAGGGGCGGCATCGACGTCTTCAGGAACCATTTCCTCGGGCGTGACTTCTTTCTCCGGCAAAATCACCAAGCCGGGAACGACCTCGGGCAGAGGTGGTGTCGGCTCACCGTCGGTTGGTGGACGCAAGGGCGGCAGCCAGTCCGGCGCAGCCATCGGATCAATGCCGTCCTTAGCACCGGCACTGATGGCGACACACAAGAATCCCAGGGAAACGCAGACTATCCCTGCGATCCGCTGCAATCCGTGTGGCGTCGACTTCTTCATCCTGGGGATCCTCTCATATCCGCTCACGAATGTCATGCTCGTATTCATCTGAATGTAACTTATTGATTACTTGTCGATTACGCGCAAGCTCGATCCATTCAGCAGCCATTCAGCAGCAACCCGAGCGCGCTGCTGAAGAATGCTGGCGGCATTCGCCATCGCGTCCTCGGCCGTCGTTTGCTCATTCACCAGACCAATGACGTGGTCGAAAAGGGTCGCAACAGCTGCGGCATCGGCATCCACCTGACCTCCAATGGCGACGACCGGCTTCCCGAGCCGTCGCGCAATGCCCGCCACACCCATCGGGGCCTTGCCATTGCAGGTCTGGGCGTCGATGCTTCCCTCCCCCGTGATGACTGCATCGGCGGCGGCAATCCGATCTTCGATCCGCAAGACCTCCGCCAGCAGTGGAAACCCCGGCCGCAATGTGGCGCTGAGAAAACTCATGAGGCCGAACCCAAGTCCTCCAGCCGCACCAGCGCCGGCGACATCCCGGTGATCGCAGCCCATGCCCGCCGAAACGAGATCTGCGAGGTGCTCCATACGTGATTCCAAAGCGGGCAGCGCATCAGAGCTTGCGCCCTTTTGCCTGGCATAAATGTAAGTGGCCCCATTGGTGCCCAGAAGCGGATTGGTGACGTCGCACGCGACCGTAACCTTTGGTGCCACGAAATTCGGCGGCTTGCGAAGCACTACAGCCCGTTGCAACTGCTCAGGCACGTTATCGACAGGCTGACCGCTGGCGTCTTCGAATCGGTAGCCGTATGCCGTCGCCATGCCGCTTCCGCCATCGTTGGTCGCACTGCCACCGATACCAATGACGATCTCCCGAGCACCCTGTTCTTCTGCATAGATCAACATCTGACCGACGCCAACGGTGGACGCGACAACAGGATCGTATTCATTTTCGCGGAGCAGATTGATTCCCGCGGCGGCGCTCATTTCCATCACGGCCATCTTGCGGCCATCGCGCTCGATGAAAAGCACTGGCACCTTCACCAGCACGGTGCCGATAGCATTGGGAACGGCGATGTGTCGCAACTCCCCTCCCAGCGCCGTATGCACGGCATCCGTCGTCCCCTCGCCCCCATCCGCGATCGGCATCATGTCCACCTGCGCGTCTGGAAGCACCTGACGAACGCCATCCGCCACCGCCTGCGATGCCCGGGCAGCAGTCAGCGTTCCCTTGAATTTGTCCATGGCGATTACGATGCGCATGGTTCATTCATAGCTCTTCCATCGCCAGATTCAGTGAAAAACGTGCCCGGGGTCACAACAGGTTGAAAACGTTCTAATCGGTGGAACCTTATAGAAACCTTACCTGAACGCGATTTTCAGGATGCCTCCCGCGATCGGGCTGCAGTTGTAAGTGACCATTGCTAAACCTCATATGACCGAATGCGCCGCTCTACGTCGTAGGCCACAAAAACCCGGATACAGACGCAATTTGTTCGGCCATCGGCCATGCTGCGTTCCTGAGGCTGACCACTGGCGAGCCCGCGGAGGCGATTCGCTGTGGCAATGTTCCACAGCGCACCGCCTGGGTGCTGCAAACGGCTGGCGTGGAAGAGCCGCGCTTGGTGACCGACGTCCGCCTCACAGCCGCCCGAATCTGCCGCAGAGATGTGGTGTATGTCACCCTGAACGACACCTTTCTCACGGCTTATCGTAGAATGGTAGCCAGCGGTGTCCGCAGCACGCCGGTGCTGGATGACGACGGCAAGATCCATGGCATCCTGCGCTTTTTTGATTTGCTACAGCTGCTCATCCCCCCGCACACAGAAGGCGATGCGGTTCGACACGTGGTAGCCAGCGTTCACAAAATCGTCATGACTCTGCAGGCGGATATCTGCGGGGCACCCTCTCCTGAGACCCTGGACGAGGAAGAGCTCATCCTCCTGATCGGCGCGTCCAGCGAACCCACCATTCGACGCCGTCTGCGCATGGCAGAGGAGAAGGGCAATGTCGACAGCTACATTGTCATCTGTGGCGACCGGCCGAATGTGCAGGAGCTGGCGATCGAATCAGGCGTGCGTGCACTGGTCGTAACTGGTGGGTTCGGCGTGGATCTGGCGCTGGTCAAGCGCGCTCGTGAAAGCGGCGTCCTTATTCTGCGCTGCGTCCAGGACACTGCGAGTTGCGTAAAACTGATCCAATGCTCCCGCATGGTGAGGCACGTCCTTCAAGCAGACTTCGCCACAGTTTCAGGAAAAGAAACCATCGCCGCTCTGCGCAAGCGCCTGCCGCCCGCGCAGGATCTGTTCCCCGTGGTGGACAAGTCCTCGCGCTTGGTGGGCGTGCTTTCGCGATCGGACCTGGTAAATCCCCCGCGCCCGCGCCTTGTCCTGGTCGATCACAACGAATACAGCCAGGCGGTGACCGGCGTGGAGGAAAGTGATGTCATCGAAGTCATCGACCACCACCGCCTGGGCGGCAACCTGGTTTCGCGAGAGCCGATCCGCGTGCTCAATGAACCAGTCGGCAGCACATCGACACTGGTAGCGAGAAAATTTCATCATCGCGATTTGAAGCCAGATCCCGGGGTGGCGCTCTGCCTTTGCGCAGGGATAATCTCGGATACTCTGAACCTGACATCCCCAACCACGACGGATGTGGATCGCGAAATGCTCGCCTGGGCGTCAGATATTGCAAATCTGAATACCACCGACTTTACCCGGGCATTCTTCGCCGTTGGATCCCTGCTGGCCACCGGAACCTCCGACGAAATCTTGAATGCCGACCGCAAAGTCTTTGCAGAACATGGCAGCAGTGTAACGATTGCGCAGGTTGAGGAAGTCGGCACAGAAAATTTTGCAGCGCGCCGTGAAGACTTGATGGCCGGACTGCACAAGCTGAGGATCAAAGAGAACCACGACCTCGCGCTGCTGGTGGTGACGGACATTCAGAACCACTCCAGCCTGATGCTGGCGTCTGGCAATGATCACATCCTGAACGCCCTTCCCTTCACCGCACTCGACGACGGCACCTACTCTGCTCAGGGAGTCGTGAGTCGGAAGAAGCAAATCTTTCCCGCAATTTCCAGAGCGCTCTTGAAAGCTGCACTCACTTGAACGCCACGCACGACAGTGAATTCACGTCACCGGCAACTACGGCCCGGAGACTTCGCATTGTGCGAAATGAGATCGCGAACACCGTGACCCACGGGATCGGGCTTGCACTGAGCGTCGCCGGAATTGCGCTGCTGTTGTTCCTGGCGATTTCGAAGGGAGACGCCCGCCACATCGCCAGCTTCGGCGTGTTCGGTGCATGCCTGGTGGCGACATACGCCGTCTCGACGATTTACCATTCGGCAAAATCACGCCGGCGCAAATTGCGCCTGCGAATGCTCGAC
>JAQCER010000318.1 GCA_027618625.1 Verrucomicrobiota bacterium | reverse complement strand
TCCCGCCGCCGAAGCCCGTCGAATGTTCGAAAATTCCCGAAAATCGCGTTTTCTCCCAGGCACTACCTAGCTATTTGTGTTAGGGATCGGAGGTTTCTCGTTGGCCTGCGTTAGCGGGTGGGCTTAAAGTGTTCGAACCAATGAATCACTTCGCCTCGGCTCCACCTGTGGAAACTTTCGCTTCTCTCAGCGTGGCTACGCCATGGGCGCGGCATGCCTTTGTGCAGAGGGTGCCGGATGTGGGGGTAGATGTCGAGCGGGCGGAAGCGATGGAGCGATTGAAACCTGCGCATTTGGCCGCTGTGTCGGCACTGGGATTTTCTGGCGATGCTTTATGGACTGCGGAGCAGGTGCATGGGCGGGAGGTGGCGTTGGTGCCGGATCCCTCGATCGGCGGTCGGGTCATTGCTGGTGCTGATGGGCTGATGACTCAGACACCCGGCTGTCTGCTCGGGATTTACGTTGCGGATTGCGGGCCGATCTATGTGGCCGACACCCGGAACCGGGCGATCGCTGTGCTGCATTCTGGTCGGGTGGGAACTGAACGCAAGATTCTTGCGCGATGTGTCGAGCACATGCGGCACGCGTTTTCGACGAAAATGGAGGATCTGGTGGTGCAGCTTGGCCCGTGCATTCGGCCACCGGCGTACGAGGTGGATTTTGCCGCGCAGATTCTTGTGCAGGCGGCAGAGCTAGGCATTCCCGCAGGGCAGATTTTTGATTGCGGTGCCTGTACCGCGCAGGGGCTGGACAAATACTATTCCTACCGGGTGGAGATGGGGCAAACCGGGCGATTGCTGGCTCTTTTTGGCATTCCAGCAGGCGGATGAGGGATCGGCCGCCAAACCCTGCAGCCCCGGGGCTCCCAATTACTGGTGGACAATCCTGAGGGCGGCCAGTAACAGGCATTTGTGGCAAATTCCTGTGTCCCTATTCAGTCTGACGGCTCGGCGAGTCGGTTTCGTATCCTGTTTCTCGGCGACGTCGTTGGGGAACCAGGAAGGAAAGCCGTGCTGTTCGCGCTGCGGCGATTGAAGGAAGAGCTGGCGATCGATTTTGTCATCGTCAATGGCGAGAACTCGGCTGGCGGACGCGGAATTACTCCGCGTATCAGCATCGGCCTGCTGCGAGCAGGGGCTGCCGTTGTCACTACTGGCGACCACGTCTGGGATCAGATTGAAATTGTCGATTACATTGACACTGAACCGCGCCTGCTGCGTCCGCTGAACTATCCGGCCGGCGCGCCAGGGCATGGTTCCATTGTTCTGGAATCCGCAAAAACGAAGGTGGCGGTGATCAATGTTCAGGGGCGTACTTACATGAACACCGCGCTGGAGAATCCGTTCACGGCGATGGAAGAGGAAGTCGCTCGTCTGCGCGAAGAGACGCCAGTGATTTTCGTCGACATGCACGCGGAGACCACCAGCGAGAAAATCGCGATGGGTCGCTTTCTGGATGGCAAGGTATCAGCAGTGATCGGGACGCACACTCATGTGCAGACGGCGGACGAGCAAATTTTTCCAGGCGGCACGGCATTCCTCTGTGATGCGGGAATGTGCGGGCCGACGGAGTCGATCCTCGGCCGCACGATTGATCCGATCGTCACTCGCTTCCGCAGCAACATGCCCCAGCGCTTTCCTGTCGCGCGAGGGGATGTCCGATTGTGCGGGGCCTGTATTGAAATTGATTCAGTAACAGGCAAGGCGACGCACATTGAGCGCGTGTCCAGGCTGGTGACCTGTGACAACGGCGACTGGAAAATGGAAGGCCAGCCGCTGCGGGCAAGCGGCGGCGACGACGAAGCGCAAGACGAAGAAGAGTAGCCGAAATTCGAACGTGAGCCTCCAAAAGTCCATCCTGCAGGCAGCGCTGCGATTCGCAGTGGTGAGCCTGATCGGCTACTCGCTCTGGGCCTGGTCATCCATGGGCGAGGCTTTGCTCTACTCTTCGATAGCAGTGGTGTTCGTGGCACTGTCCGGCGTGGCACTACGACCGCTGGCCGGTTCGGCGGGCACGCTGGCTCGATTTTATGGCGTCTTCGCCGCAGCGTTCTTTTCCTACGCAGTGCTATGGTGTGTCGGCTGGTTTGTGGTGAAAGGACAGACGGGTGAGATTTTCGGATCTGCAGCAGGGCTTGCAGTCTGCACGTGGATGCTATTGCGAATGGCGGGAACGGAGAGCCGAACGAGATACTTCCTCCCGGCATGGGCCGTGCTTTTTTTATTCCATACGTTGGGGTACACCGCAGGCGGATGGCTTTACTACAACACCTCGGCCAGTGGTGCATTGCCGTTTGGCATAGCACGGCTTACCTGGGGGCTGGGGTATGGGCTCGGCTTCGGAGCCGGGCTCGGCTACGTGCTCTATCAGTGTCGAAGCTCTGATCCAAGCGAGGCGTAGCCCGGCGACCGTTGCTTTGTCACTCCTGCATCCGCCCTTGCAAAGGGGCGGCTTTCCGGGCACCCTGCGGGTCGATGTTTCGGAAAATTAAAGCACTTTTGGATCTTGGGCGTGTTTCCAATCTGCCCACCGTGTGGAGCAATTGCCTCGCCGCGTGGGTGCTGGCCGGGGCAGGTTTCTCAAATTCCGAAAGCATGCGATTCAATGAACTCGAAGGGATTCTGGGGAAACTGGCACACCTCTTCACGTTGCCATTGCTGTGCATTCCTGCTGCTGCTGCCTCGTTGCTTTACTTTGGCGGCACGGCTTTGAATGACGCGTTTGATGCGAAATACGATCGCGAACACCGTCCGGAGAGACCGATTCCAGCCGGTGTGCTGAGCCTTCGGATCGCTTGGATATGGGGACTCGGAGCGCTTCTGGTGGGAGCCGGGATTTTTCTCTACATGGGAGTCACCACAGGGGATGTCATATTGTCGGCGCTGGCCATTGGGCTGGTGGCGCTCATTTTGATCTACGACTGGATGCACAAAAAGTCTGTCTGGGCAGCACTGCCGATGGGTGGGTGCCGCCTGCTGCTCTATCTGTTGGTTGCTTTCGCGGCCATGCAGGTCACTTACATTTTTACCCTGTCAGGGCCGCAGTCATTCGAGGAAATGAAGATCCATGGGCTGAAGCCAGCTGCCTTGACGGCCCAGCAGCTTTCGTCCGTAATCGCGGTTGGGGCATCACTCTTTGTCTACATCGTCGTGCTCACGTTATCGGCCAGAGCAGAGTCCGGGACGGAGTCGCTGAAAGTATCGGGCAAGATGACGCTGCTGCTTTACCTCCCGGCGATCGTCTGTGCAGCGCTGGCCATTTTGAGCGGCGCAACAGCGCCGCAAATTCTTGCTACACTCGTCGCTGCCACGATATTCGTCGTATGGACAAAGAGTGCGATCACCGTGCTTCACAACCAGAAACGGGATCGCAGCCGGATTGGAATCGCCGTCGGGCGGCTTTTGGCCGGGATCTGCTTGATCGATGCCATGGCAGCCGCAGCAGCTTCCACCAGCCTCGTGCCGATGTTGGTTTGTCTCGGTTTATTCGTCTTCGCGCTGTTTCTCCAGCGCTCTGTGAGCAGCACCTGAGAGGGAGGGCATAGCCATAGCATAGCAGCAATAGCAGCGGTAGCTGTTTCCGTAATGCGGAAGTCTGGAAAAACGGGCTTACTATTAACGGATGATGACGTAATCTAGCGAGAATGCAGTTTTTTGTCCGCGCGCTTCTTCCTCTAGGCGTACTTCTCCTCGGCTGGATCGGATATTCCGTCCTTTCGGAAGAGAAGGAAGAGGAACTCCGTCCCGAGCCAGAGACGCGGATCATCAAGACTCGGGTAGTTAAGCTGGAACGCCGGGATTTTCAGACCGTTATCACTACCAATGGCGTGGTGCGGGCGCATCATGAGGCATCCCTTTCTGCGCAAGTTTCCGGCAAAGTCAAAACAGTAGCTCCGGGGCTTGAGGATGGTGCTTTCTTTCGCGAGGGTGAAGTGTTGCTGGTTCTCGATGATGCAGATTTCGCCGGTGAAGTGGTGACGGCTGACGCGCAGTTGGCCAGGGCCAAGGCGGCTTATTCCCAGGAGGAGGCTAAAGCCAAGCAGGCACGATTGAACTGGGAAGACCTCGGCTACGATGAAGAGCCGAACGAGTTGGTGCTGCGATTGCCCCAGCTGCGGGAAGCCGAAGCGAATGTCAAGGCTGCCAATGCCAACCTGGATGCCGCACGTCGTGATCTGGAGCGCACCAATGTGCGGGCCCCGTTCGATGGTCGTGTGCTGGCGCGTTCCGTCGCGATCGGGCAGAATATTGCTCCAGGAACGAACGTGGCCACGATATTTAAGACTGATTTCGTCGAGGTGCGCCTGCCTATTCCTGCCAGTCAACTGGCATTCCTGACATTGCCAGAGAGTACCGAACAGCCGCCCTTGCCAGTCAGGCTATTCGACGCTCTGAATGCGGAATCGAACGCCGTCTGGGAGGGGCACATTATCGGCACAGAAGGAGCCCTGGATACGGAATCGCGCGAGCTGTTTGCAATTGCCAGAGTGATGGATCCGTTTTCACTGGGGCAGAATGCTGGAACGGGGCTGCCACCGCTGCGCATCGGGCAACCGGTGCGAGCAGAAGTGGAGGGCACAGTTATAAAAGACGTGTTCGTCATTCCTCGTGATGCCGTGCGGAAGCTCAATCAAATCTATCTTGTGAAGGAGCCGGAGCTGGAATTGGAGCGTCGCGAGATCGAGTCGGTCTGGGCTGACGAGAAGTACCTCGTTGTGCGCGATGAATCGATTCCCAATGGAGCGCTCGTCGCCACCAGCAAGATGGTCTACTCGCCGAATGCGTCCAAGGTCGAGATTCTGCCGGATGATCTGGATCTCGCTGATCCGACCGAGAATCCAGATGCTCCGGCCACGAGTCCGGTCGGGTCAAAATCCCCCAGGACCAGCGGGAACAAGGCGAGCGCCTCTGCTCCCGCCCCCGGTGTCCCGCAGGGCAAGAGTGTATGATTCGCTGGTTCGCACGCAACGATATCGCTGCGAACTTCATCCTCGTAGGTGTTCTGCTGGCGGGTATCATCACAGCGATCTACAAGGTGCCGCTACAGGTGAATCCTGACTGGCAGTTCAACGATATTTTCATCCGCATGGACTATCGTGGAGCGACTGCGAAGGACGTCGAGCGTGATATTTTGATCCCCATCGAAGAGGCGATCAAAGATTTGCCAGGGATCGCAGAGGTGCATTCAGAGGGCTACAGCGGGCGCGGGAGTCTGTATGTGGAAGCCAAGGATGGCGTGGATA
>JAQCER010000317.1 GCA_027618625.1 Verrucomicrobiota bacterium | reverse complement strand
AAACCGGAAGTCAACGGCGACTCGTGCCCGCATCCATCGTGGCCGGCGCAACGTCGAAAGTGAGCTTTGAAGTCATCCCGGATCAAACTGATTCTCTCGCGGATCGGCGCCAAAGCCTTTTCCAAAATTGGAATGCAGAAAGGCACGCAGACCAGGCAGACGTGGCGACGAACCCTTTCCTTGCTCGCCAGTCGAAGCTCGCTGAAGCCTGCGCGACTCGCTGCCAATTGTGCGGAAAGCGCCTCGGCCCGCTCAGGATGCTGCACCATCTCTTCCCTCAAACGGCCTGCCTGCTGGTGCCAGCGGACAGGATCATGCTGCGCGTTGGCATCGGCGAGTTGCCGGAACTCTTTTTGCAATTTAACGAGGTCGTTCTTCTCGGGCTCGGTGAGCAAATCCGGCAGATCGGTTAAGAACTCCGAGTCCTCGAACGGTTGCCGGCGGTCGGTCGATTCGGATGGTGAAATAATTTGTTGGGTCATGATCTTAGGAAAGGTTTCCCGACCGCCTGGCTCCACTCGGAGTTGCAGGCGGACGGGATTGGCATGGAAATACCAGAAAACGCAATGCGCTCCTATAGTGTCGCGGATGTTCGGTTTTCGGCATCGCGGAAGCGCCGCTGGTGCTCGTGGATCGTGCTCGGGCTGCATTTGCATCGCGATGCCGCCTGTCGGATGCTCTCGCCCTGGTGAAGATTCAGGTGCCGAAGGAGTCCAGCAATTCGCGGAACCTTGCTGTCCCGCCATCGATCCACCAGTCGCCGCATTGCCTCGGCTGCCAGTTCGTTGGCGTGCTCGGTGAAGATTTCAACGATCGTATCGAGACGGCTTTCCTCGATGCCGGCGGCGAGAAGGTCGACCTTCAAATCCCAGTTTGCGTCGGGATCGGCGGCAGGTGCCTCGATTCGGTCGGTCTGCCAATCTTCCAGCGTGCGGCCGAAGTATGAAGGCTCATCGAAGGCGGCGACACCGAGCGCGGTTGCCTGCGCTCGCTCATCGGCTGGCAAGCTGGCGATCCAATCGGCGTAGGCGGAAGCCTCTGGTGATGGTGGTGGCTTCATCTAATCGAATTCCGAAAAAGCGTCGAGCAGTTTCGGATGCAATACTGATCCAAGCTTACGCTGGCAGCTCATCATTATGCGCGCCTGTGCTGCCTCGACGGCACAAGCAGGATTTGCCTTGGCTGTTTGCTGTCCGCGCTCGTTGGTTAGAATCAGCGTCATTCCGTTTTCTTGAACGTCGGCTCCGGCTGTAATCCATCGCTGATAGGACGCGCAGTAAAGTTCCAGCGTCTCTAGGTCGCTGGTGTTCTCAACGTGCTTCTCCCAAAGCTTGCGGCCCTCGGGACCCAAGTATTCGGGTGGTGTCGGTGTCGGTGTCGGTGGTTCTGGTGATGTCGGTGTTTTTTTCATAAATTCCTTTCAATGTGGATTCTAGTTTTTCGAGCTGCGTCCCCGCTGAAACCGAGGGCCGGTCTAGGCGGCGGTATGTTGTAGCCTTTAGACGTGCTCCCCTTATAATCAACGACTTACGCATTGTTTCTATTCTCCGTCTCAAGCCGTTCCTTTCGGGATTGCTGACGATGCTTCGCGTCGTGCCGATTGTGGCACCGCTGGCAAAGCGCGGCGAGGTTCATAAGTGAAGCCGCATCCGGTCGGTGATCGAAGACGTGCGCGGCAGTGAGCACGACACGCGAGCCGGTGACCGGATGCGGCTGGTGATTCTCGGCACCGCACCACTCGCACCGGTTGCGCGCTCGATAGAAGCGCACGAACCGGCTACGAGCTTTCCAGTCGGCAGGGTAGCGTGATTTGTTTTCGGGTCGGATCGGCATCGGCTATCTTTTGGTTCGTTGATTTGCCACGCCAGCGGATCGGACGCTGGCGCGGCGGTTTGATTGCTAGGCTGCTGGCACCGCGTAGCCGACTCCGTCGAGCGTCTCGTCTTCCCTCATGCGTTCCCGGAGGAACATCACCAGATCGTGAAGCTTCTCGTCAGGATCGGACGATGACTGCCATGCCTCGCCGAGTAGCTTTGGTGTAAGCCATCTGATCGGACAATAGCGGTTCGGGGTGATGGCTATAGCCGTATGGCTCGCAACGTCTGGATCGATCTGGAATCGCTCGCCATCGAACGACTCCAGGAGTGTTTTCATTCCGTCGAGCGCGAGACGTGCTCGCACGTCAGAAATCAGAAAGCTCAGCATCTCTTCGTGTTTATTAGTCATTGGGTCGTTCATTGTGTTTGGCTGTGTTTGTCGTTTTGAAATCTTTTCCTGTTTCCGGTGTCATTGTGTCATTCGCTCGGGTTCGCGTGTGTAACTTGTAGCTGTGTGTTGCGCATCTGGATGATTGCCCACAAAGTCGGATGACAGAGTGACAGCTGATTTGGGAAAAGTTTTCAAAATTCAAACTGGTCTTGATTTTGGTCCTCGGCATCAGGCTTGGAGTCGATCTTGCAGATTTTCCACGATCGTTTTTCGGCGGTGCGCTTTTGTTTGAATCGTAGCGGATAACGCTCCTTCAGCCGTCCTAGATACCACCCGCAGCTCTGCGGATAGCTGAGCAACTTCTGTGCGTCGTTTCGAGTGACCGAATCGCTCTGCAGGGTGTCCCGCAGTTCCTCAGCTGTCCCTTCCCACACGTCCTGGACGCTCCACACGGCACGCTCAATCATGGATAGAAGTTGCTGTTGTGGAGACAGTTCTTCCAACGACTGAACCAAGTCAGGATGCTGAAATCCACTGATGCCGAATCTCCTGCATTCTAAATCAGATGGTATCTTCCAACTTTCCAGATAGTCGAAGAATGCCGGCAGTTCTGCAATCAACGTGCTCCAGAAAAGCTTCGCCTCATCGGCTGTTGTTGTCGGCATCGGCATCTTGAACCGACTGGCTCGCAGCACGATGATTTTATCTGCAATGTCTGCATTCAATGGTGGCAGCACCAACAGGCATTCAGGATCATCGTTCAAACTGATGGTGACTCGCCAGAACGGACGGAGGTTTACAGCTGTCCGATGTTTGCGGTGGCAGGAATGAGTCTGGTTCACCGACATGGCTTTGATCTGCGCCCCGAACGCTAACCTTTCCTTGATGCCGGTTCCCATGAACTCATCTTCCAGCATTTGGTGCTCCGCCTCGAAAAGCTCCGCGTTGAAATCAGTGCGCCCCGTCATGAAAGCGTGCGGTTTCGCTGAGCGACCTCCCAACATCTCGGTGATGAGATTTTGTAGCAGTGATTTTCCGCAGTCCCGCGGACCTGCCATCCCGAGCGCTTGCCCTGGTTGGGGGTTGCCGGTTAGAAGTCCCGAGCGTGACAGTTTTAACCACCCGTAGAACGTGGCAATCTGCCGCTTCCCGTGGGCGAGTTCACTGTTGAGGAACAGTCCCTCGATCACGGCGCGCAGGGTGTTCCATTTCCCCGGTGCCGATTGGATGATACGCGGTGAATCAGTGACCAGGAATCGCACGCCGTTCTCGTCATAGAAGCCGGTTTTCCTTCCCGCCAGCGGTGCCGCATATCGCACGTCCTGGTCATCCATGATTTCCAGTAGGAACTTTTCAGCAGGAGACACCAGCTCGGATGGCAACTTTGCCGCTCTGATTCCCTGTTGTCGCAGCCACCTCTTGAACTGCGATTCATTCAATGCCAGCCATCGACCTGCTTTGTTCTGAATCAGGAATTCTTTCCGGTCGGAGTCGTAAAATGCCTCTGATGACACAGTGACAGCGGATTTGGGTAAAGTTTCTGAATTCTCCTGTTTGCGTTGTTTTGCCATTTTGAGAACTTTTCCATTTTTAGCTGTCACTGTGTCATCCGGCAGCGAAACGGGCTTTAGATTCGCCCGGATGGTCTTCACGAAATCTTCGCGAGGTATCTCGTCTGCAATGTCGCTGATGTCCCTACCCATGATTCACCTCCTGCACTTCGATGTGGTGAATCAGCAACTCCGCTGCAATGCCGGACAATTCCTTGGTGATGCGTTCCTTCATCTTCCCGCCTGCCTGATCGGCATCAGGACAGAGAATGACCCGCTTCCCGGTGAACAGTGGATTCCATTCAGGATTCCATGTGGTTGCTCCAGGCAATGCGACCGCCAGCGTCTTTTGGTCCGAATCGATGGTATCAATGCCTCGGTCAATCAACGTGATGGTGTCGCTTTCGCCCTCAGTGATCCAGACTTCATCGATGTCACCGCCCAGCAGGATCAGGTATTCACCTCGCCACAGCGCATCACGCGCTTTGCCGTATTCCCACTTGAATTGTCGTTTGCCATTTTGGAGCCACCGCGATTTTGCGCCGTGGGAATAGCAGAACCAGATTTTGCCGTCGAGCCATCCCAGGCTTGATTCAAGTGCCAGTCCTTTCAGCGTCTCAGATTCCCAGCCGCGCTTTGCTGCGATTTTGGCTCTGATGGCATCGTTCTCCACCAGATTCCTTACGGCTTTTGCCGCAACTGTGATCTCGGATTCAGTCGGCTTGTATTTCGGTTCCGCCAGTCGCTCCCGCTTTTTCAGAACTTTTCCAGAATTTGCTGTCACTGTGTCATCGCAGCTTCCGCCAAGCATTTCGCAGGCAGCTTTGAAATCGATGTCATAGAACTTCTGAGCAAAGCCGATGCTTTCGCCGATGTGCTCGCCGCATCCGTAGCAATGCGCGTGATCATCCCAGACATTGAAGCTCGGAGTCTGCTCATCGTGAAACGGACAGTGCGTGATCTGGTGATCGCCTGATCGTCTCAGCGTCTCGCTAGTTAGCCGCTCGATGAGTGCTGGCAGAGGATGTGCAGCGTTGATTGAGTCGGTGTCGATCATCGCAGCGCACCTCTTGCCTGAAGCCTTTCCGCCTTTCGCATCGTGATGATCGACCGCAAACCGCTGTAGATGTGCTCGATGACGCAATGGTGCCGACCGCTTGCGATTATTCGCAGACTTGCGCGTCGGTGGAAAAAGTGGTATTTCACAAGTGTTCTTTTGTTTTTGCCGGGCAGCGAGTTAGCCTTCGCTCCCGGCTTTTCCGTGCCGGGGTTGCCCGTTGGTGTGAATGTTAGGCTCCGGTGACGTGAAGACGGATCGCTTCCATGTCGAAGCGGTAGGATTTGCCGACGCGGAAGAACGGCAATTCGCCTCTATAACAGAGTGAATAAATCGTCGAAGCTGGCGCGTTCAGGTAATCCGAAACGTCGCGGACTTTCGCGAGCGGCTTGAGTCCAGATGGTGCCTGGAGTTCCTTCGCTGGCTTGG
>JAQCER010000316.1 GCA_027618625.1 Verrucomicrobiota bacterium | reverse complement strand
CCAGGCCTGTGACCGGTGGCCATGAGGTTGCGATCGTCGGTAATCGGATCATGCCCGGCAGCCAGCTTGCGACAACCAGCCTCATCACAAAGCAGAACAGCGAGCAGATCCTCCATGTAGGATAGTTTCGGATAGTCGCTCAGGTGAAAGACCGATTTGCCGTCGCTTTCATCTGAGAACAGCTTTTCGTCAAGCGATGCGTCAGACCCGACGAACAGAAAGTTATCACCGATCAGGTAGAGTTGAACATGTGGAAAGACCTGGAGAATAGTGGCACAAAACGAACGCATGAGCCGTTCATCGACAAACTGGGATCCCAGCCATTGGACAAAGATTCCTCCCGGTTTCAGACGTTCTCCGGCCAGCCTGACAAACTCTTCTGTGTATAGATGGGAAGCCCCCGCAGTCCACGGGTGAGACGGTTGTGACACGATCGCTCCATATTGCTTTGCGGTGAGCTTCATTGCTCCGCGCGCATCATTGATGACAATGTTGATCCGGTCGTCCTGCAACGGATCGCTCGCTCTCAGATCCGCGATGGCACGGTTCGCCTCAATCACTTCGGCCTCCAGTTCGACAACGTCCACTGATTGGTAGCCGCTGGGGACATTCTCCAGCAGGGCTCCGCCGCCGAAACCGACCACAAGCAGCGAATCTGTCTCAGGGCGCAGGACTTTAGGCAGTGCGGGCAGCCAACGAATGTGGGTATAGGACAAACTGGCAGCACCTTTCGGAAAGATCTCCGCTTCCGGCAAACCGTTCGTGCGTATTACGAAGCTTCCCTGTCGTCGCAGGACGGCCACAGTCGCCGAGCGCCCGACCGCGTGATGCATCAATTCTGGATTGGTGCCAGGCGAGGCCTGTTCTTTTGAAAATGGCGACATCGTCAACAGTCGTAGTGGAGGCTTGGGGTTGTAGAACGTAAGACTTGCCACAAAAATCACGAACGCCCCGATCGCGAAAGGCCTGGGCACCGGGCGAACCGCTATCAGCACCACTGCCCCCAGTAGAACGTTGACTGAGATCGCCCACTTGAACGTCGCCGAGTAGCCGATGGCTGGAATCAGAAAGTAACCTGCGCCAACGGCACCTGCAATTGCACCAATCGTGTTCCAGGAGTAAACGCGCGCGGCAGAACCGCCTGCATCCGCTGGATCGTCCGTCAGGGTGCGAACCGCCAACGGGAAAGTTGCGCCCAAACAGAGTGTCGCCGGCATCAGGATCAACGCACAGAGAAATGCCTGGCCTGCCAAAGTCGGAGTCCCACCCCCGAACTGATCGGAAGTAACGATCGTGAAAATGATCGCAGTGAGTGTCCCGGTGCCGATCTCAACCCCAGCCAGCCAGTAACAGGACCGGCGCTGGTCTCGGGCAATTTTCGCCCCCAACAATCCCCCGATCGCGATTCCTGAAAGGAAGGCGGCAAGCATCGTGGCAAAGGCATACAGACTACCCCCTAACACATGCGCTAACAAGCGCGCCCAGAGCACTTCATAAGCAAAGGCAACACCTCCCGAAATGAACATCACTGCCAGGATGATATTGGGAAAAGCGCTGCCTGACTTCGGCGCCTGCACGGTACTATCTACCGCCTCAGCCACAGATTCCCCGCCTCTCTTTGCCACCGACCATCCCAGCACCGCTACGAAACAATTGAGACCGAAGCCGACGAACGATGTGCGCCACAAGCCCAGATGGGGTATAAGGAAAAAGGCCGCGCTGACCGTGCCAGCGACTGCTCCAAACGTATTCAGCGCGTACAGCCACCCGATTCGACGACCAATTTCCTCGGAACGGTGCACGACTCCCTTTGCGAGGATCGGTAGAGTAGCGCCCATGCAGGCTGTCGGGACGATCAACACAACGCACCCCAGCAGAAGGTTCGCAACGGCCTCGGTAATTCCACCATCCTCTGGCAACATCGCCTGTCCCCCAAGCATCCCGGTGTAAAGGCGATCAACCAGCCAGATTAGCAAAGGAACAACCACTGCCGACCCGGCAATGAAAATTTCCAGAACAGCGTAGACAAATATCGGCCGCTGCACGTTCTTCAAAAATTTCGACGCTGCCCATGCGCCGACCGCCAATCCGCCCATGTACGCGACGAGGACGGCAACGATCGCCAATTCGGATGTTCCGAAGACAGTTGCCAAGTGGCGCATCCACACCATTTGATAGATAAGACCCGCTGCGCCCGATAAGAAAAAGCACAGGGTTACGACCCAAAACAAACCGTCCGAGCTGCCGCTACCGGGAGTCTTCTGGGCCAGTGCTTTTTTCCCGCGAGGTTTACTCATAAACGTGCGGCACCACGTCGCCACCGGGATGATCTGTTGTCACGAGTCACTAACATGCCCTCCATCGTTGCCAATTTCCGATCGCAATCAAGCATTTCCCGCTCGAGCCGACCTCGCTCCATCCCTCGCGGATAAGTGAAAAGAGAATAGACGGAAGCTTTGGTGGCACAGAGCGCTTCACAACCTATTCATCATCGTTCCGATAGTCTCCTTCAATTGAGAGGATCAAGGTTTGACTCTCTGAGTTCTGCCCTTAGCGTCCGCGACAACTTTCGGTAAGTGAATTATCCAGACCCAATTCCCTATGAAGCAATCACACTACAAGCCAATTTTTATTACTTTACTCGCGTTCCTAGGACTGGGTCTCACGGCTTCGGCTGAGACGTATTTCCAGAACTTTGACGGCTTCGATGACTTTGAGACAGAACTTGGAGATGGATCAGTGATGTCCGGAACCGCAAACATCATTGGCGAGCAGCTTGAACTGACCGCAGACGGGGCCGCCGGCGGCTTTGCCAGCTTCTCGATTCCCCCGTTAGAAAACTCATCAACCGGCTGGACTGCCACGTTCGATCTTACGATCTCCGATAGCGAGGGCGCCAACGAGCCGGCAGACGGATTGTCCCTCAATTACGGAAATGCAGAGCTGGGTGAGCTTGGCTCCGCTGAGGAAGGCATGGCAGGAATTAGCTCTGTCACTGAAAACATCTCCTTTGAGATCGATACCTGGATGAACTTCGATGCCGAACAGGGTGTCAATATCGCTGAGAAGGTCGATGGGGTAGACAAAAACCTCGAGTTCACCAACGGGCCGATTCTTGAAGATGGAACGCAAGTGAACGGGAAGGTCGAGATCGTTTTTGATCCCGACGGGGGCGTTTCCTTTTCTACGACTGGGCTGCTCACGAATGCCGAGTTTGAGGCAGTGGCAACCGATTTTGTTGGTGACGACGAATACACCTTTATCCTCTCCGCACGCGTGGGAGGAGCGAACCAGACTGTCTTGATCGATAACCTCCTCATCGAAACTGGCACGCCAGCTGACACCGACGGCGACGGACTATCAGATTCCTACGAGCTCAAAAACGGGCTGGACCCGGAAGATAATGGTGAGAATCCGAACAACAACGGTGCCGAGGGTGATCCCAACCAGGGAGCAACGGGCGATCCAGACATGGATGGCGTGACCAACATCATGGAGCGCGACGGCGGAACAGATCCGAAAAAAGCGGATACCGATGGTGATGGTCTTAACGACAATGTCGAAACCAACAACGGAGTCTGGAGTGGAGTCACGTCAACGGGAACCGATCCACTTAACGCTGACACTGATGGTGACACACTATCCGACGGGGTTGAGAATCCCGACCTCGCCTATGATCCTGGCAATGGCACCACTCAGCCAGGAACAGATCCAAATCTCGCCGATACCGATGGCGATCTCGTCAAAGACGCCGCTGAAATTCTCGCAGGTCGCGACCCGACCGTAGCCCAGGCGAAGCCGGTTGGATATGTTCAAAGTTTCGATGGATTTGATGATGGCACGACCGATCTTGGGGATGGATCGGTCATGGCCGGAACAGCCAATATTGTCGATGGCCAGCTCGAATTGACCCGTGATGGGGTCGCAGGCGGATTTGCCAGCTTTACTATCCCACCGATCGCCAATTCCGATAAAGGCTGGACGGCGACATTTGACCTGACGATTCTTGACGGCCCCGGCGAAAACGATCCGGCGGATGGAATGTCTTTCAACTATGGAAACTTTGCCCTCGGCGAACTCGGCTCTGCCGAGGAAGGTATGGCGGGAATCGGTTCCGTAACTGAGAACATCTCCTTTGAGATCGACACCTGGATGAACGGTGATGGGGAACAGGGCGTCAATATTGCCGAGAAAGTCGGAGGAGCGGACTCCGATCTGGAATTCACCAATGGCATCATCCTCGATGATGGGGCGGATGTGGGCGGTCCAGTGGCCATCGTCTATGATCCGGTCGCTGGCCTCTCCTTTTCTACCGAGGGACTGCAGACCAATGCAGACTTCGTCGAAATCGCGACAAGCTTCGTCGGTCATGCGGAATACAACTTCGGCATTTCCGCCCGTGTCGGCGGTGCCAACGAAACACTCCTCATAGACAACCTCGTGATCTCGACAGGCAGCACGAGCGAGAGCTTCCGCATTCTGAGGATCGAAAGAGCGATCGTGCCGGGAGTCGATCCCGCGCCTGACACAGTCTCCGTCACCTTGACCTGGAACTCGCGTGATGGCAGAACCTATACCGTCTCTGCTGGTTCGGGCGAAGTCGACGACAACGGACTGGTTTTTGATGATGAAATTGATGATGGCGTCGACAGCGGAGGCGCCACCACCTCATTCACCGAAACCGGAATCCCTCTCGGATCGCCGGTTCGTTACTACCGCATCGAGGAACGGTAGTTGCGCCGCTTTGGCAGCAGTTGCCGACAAGCCCTCCAGATGATTCATACAGCGAGGGCGGAAATGAATTCATTGTGTTGATTTGATAGGTTATCGGATTGGCAGAGACGGCTTCCGATGATTCAATACCGTGATGAGTTTGATTTTATCACTGGTCACCGGGGCTAAACGTATCTGCGCAAAAGCGGTATTGCCGCTGATCATCTGCAGCGGAGCTTTGGCTCAGACCGACGACCGCACGGCGCTCATAGCTGAACATCTGCCTGCCCGCATCGCCACCACAGACAGCGAGTCGCTCTTTTCACTACTCTCCCCGGATGGGACCGGGATAACGTTCCAAAATAATAAGATCGATACCAGCCACCCGCTCAAACGACTCTACCAATCAGGCTTCGCCTGCGGAGGAATAGCAATCGGCGATCTGGAAGGAGATGGCCTGCCTGAGATGTTCTTTGCCAGCGGGCCTGGCTCCAATCAACTCTACCGGCAGACGACTCCATTTCAGTTTGATGA
>JAQCER010000315.1 GCA_027618625.1 Verrucomicrobiota bacterium | reverse complement strand
GCGTTCGTTGAACCGGCGTTTGCAGTTCCGGCAGTAGTAGATGCGACTGCCCAGAGATGTTCTGTAACCCCTTTTCAGGGTGGACTCGGACCGGCAACGCGGGCATGACATCGGCAACTCCTCTTGTCGTTTCAGAGGATGTTATTCTGCCCGTGCCCTGAGTTCTGACAGAACCCGCTGTACATACTCGTTCTTTGAGAGTGTCCAATCGATTGATCCGTGAAGTTTCACGACCCGCGCTTTGACGCCGGTATCTGGAACCGTATCGCCGTACGAATGGCTTCGGTAGGCAACAGCTCCTCCCGAGAATCCGTCCCAATATGGGATGCGGTTAAGCGACAAGCTATCCTCAATGAGGGTGTCGTAGTTCGTCGTCAATATGTCAATCGGACCCCTCCTTTTGTCGACCCCGGCTTGACTCCGACCAAACAACACGTTCACGAAGGCCGTGTGCTCGTCTATCCGTACGATCGGATTGTCTCTCGTACCGGCTCGGTCTGCGTTGCCGTCAAGGCCCTGCCGAAAGCCCCAGCGGATCGTTTCTGTAATTAGGTCGAGCAGACGTTCGTGTACGGTTTCTATTTCCTCGACCGAGATTTCCATGTTTCCTGTCGAAGTGGACCTTGATTTGGATCGTGCCGCCAGAGCGGCAAGATCCGCGAGTTGGCTAAGGATGTCTTCTATGTTTGAGTCTTCGTCCAGGTCTTCTTTGATCGCTGCAGCCAATTGGCCAGTCAACTCACCTTCTGCTTCAGCCAAACTGAGCACGCGTTTTGTGAGAGAATCCATAAGGGGCACGTTTGCATTGAAATCAACGCCAGCTCCCAACAGCCACGACTGATTGGCACCTGCGAGCAGGCTGTCTAGCTGTCCAACTCGGTCGGTCGAAACGTCATCAACCATTTCTGTCGCCTTCTGCATTTCACACTGGCACCACTGATCGACATGAATGGCCCAGGTGCCCCTGAAATACAGGGGCACCTAGGGTTAAGGGACTTCCCGAAACTTGCTCGTGCGAGTCCAGGTTCGATGGCAATGGTCTCATTCTTCGTAATGTTGTCTCATTCCAAAATACCCTTTAGCAGGGCATCTCTTAGATCTGAGTAGTACTGGACATCAACCTTGGTCGCCATGTCGTCAGAGAGATCAATCAGCTGGCGTCTCGCTGACACAGGCATCAAGATTGAGCTGGCACCTTTTTCGACCGCTAATTCGACTACGGAAACTGGATCGTGAACGGTTTCGATCGACCCGCCAAGAGTAATGCCGCCTGCGACCACGAGTCCGGCCTTCAAGTGCTTATTGAGGAGAGCGGTACACATAGCTAGAGCGACGGCAACCCCAATTTGAGAGCCGTTCTTGGCTGCATCAAATGCCCGGAGCTGCACAGTGAAATCATGCGAACGCGGATCTCGGTCACCGACCAGTTCCATCCTACGAGCATAAAGATTTTGTTCGGCTGTCCGGACGCTTTCCGAGAAGGGAGCCGGTGTGGGTCTGTTAAGCACTTTGACCCCAGATCCTGGGCCTTCGGTCACCTCAATTTTGAATAGTCCGGAGAATTCGTCAGCACTTGGCGACGCAATCGTCCAGATTTCACCTGGTGGCAGGGGATCCGTGCCAATCGTTGTATTACTTTGCAACTCAGGAGTCCCGACAAACTTCTCGATTCCCTCATTTACAAAAGTGTACGAGAACTGGGTATTGCGGAATTCAGCGGCGCCAATTCGTTTCTGTTGCTCTTTGACACGCCGTCGCACTTCCATCCCCAGTCGGACAGCCCATTCTAGATCTTCGTCACTAACCGGATCGTCCGCGTCCGGGTATAGCAGCTTCAACAAACCCGACACCGTCTTCTGGACTGCAGTAGCGTCCCTTCCGCTCAATGCCCCGCCAAAAAGCACCCGGTTCTGGAGCACCCCGACACGACTCTGCTGACGAAGATGCGTCATGCACTCCGACAAGAAATCGCTCACGAGACCGAATTGATCTGTGAACATATCTCGGCTCATCTTCGGTACATCCCAACCTGGGACGTACGAGTGGATCCGGTCCATGAAAGCGGTATCGTTGCGCATCTCCGGGGGCAACGGTCCGAATAGATGGCCGATACGTTGTTGTTGTTCGACATCAACATCGAAGTTTCCAACCAGGACGATCCCACCATCCGCTCTTATGCTCTCTCGGCCTCGAGAGAATTCTCCCGACTCCATGTACCCTTTCATGATGTTGACGCCGTCTTTTTGGTCGAAGGAGACACCTGAAACTTCGTCGAAGCACACCACGTCATACTGACTAACCAGCCCGCGCTGACCCGTGGCATTGTTAACGAACATCCGCGCCACAGTGGCCTTACCACCGGAGATCAGGTGTGCGTACGGAGATATCTGTTGGTACAGGTGGCTTTTTCCAGTACCTCTCGGCCCCAATTCGACCATGTTGTAGTTGCGCTCGACGAACGGGACCATGCGCAAGAAGATAGCTTCCTTCCCACGCGCTGAAAGACTGGACGGCTCCATCCCTATGCTCCGAAGGAGGAAATCCTTCCACTCCTCGGTGGTATAGAGTTCCCTTCCCTTTGCAAGGGTTTCGAGCACATCTCTTTTTGAAAGCTGAATCGGTCGAATCGACGCGATGCCGAACGGCCTTCCATTCGATTCCTCGGCGATCATGGCGTCGTAGCTGAGCTCAACTTCGGCATAGAAACCGCCCGTCAACATACGTTCGTGTTGGTTTACTAGAACCGGATCGATCCGTGCATCGCGAATCTGAATGCTTGGAAGGGTTGCCAGATAAGAGTCCGTCTTGGCATCCAACCTGGCAGTGATGATATCGATGATGCGGGTGCTGCCACCCTCCCTGGCACGTGCCTTGAAGAGTTCCTGCTCACCCGCCCGGACCGTGCGGGAAGCGAGCTGCCGTTCGACAATCTCTATACCCTCTTCGATCTCTCGCTCGTCGACACTCGCGCAGTACCGACCGAGTAAGAATTCCACAACGTACGTTGGAACAGGGTACATACGCGCAAATTGACGGACAAGGTCTTTTCGCACAATGTAGCCGTCGAATGCCTCGGCGGATTTTTTGTCTAGTGCGTCAAGTTCCATCTATTTTCCTCTATCAATTTTCGCCGACCGTCGTGATTTGTTGCGAGACAAGCGTCCCATTGGCGTCAATTAGCACGACGTATGCAGATTTGCCTTCATTGAGATCGTCGACAATCGGTAATGAGGCTTTCCCATCAATGTCAAGTGGATGTCGCCCATCACTCATGGTAGAAGATTCATCCATCGGAACTGACCGAATGTCGGCCATGAAACCTTCGGTTGCGCCGGTTGTTCCAATCCTGCAGCGTAATCCTACCCAAGAAATACTACTTATCTGCGCAACTTTAGCTTGAGAACCAGACGACACGGTGAGCACCGGAGTGAGGCATTCTTGAAGTGAGAGTCCGCCGTGCGAGTACTCAAGGCCTTTCCGAAAGACAGATATTCCAGGTGCCAAGATCACCGAATGACCTCCTCCCCAAAACCACGACACTTCACTGAAGTTATGGTGGGCGTCGGGGCTAGGTAGTGCGCATCTGCCCCATTTGGAGATCGTTAGATGCTTGGGCAGTGACACGGCAGGCAACTCACCCGGCACGTACAGAAATCCATGATCGGTGACGATCACAACTTTTTTCCACCCAGCATTAAAAAGCGTTCTAACGCGACTTTCGATGGAGTCCAACTCACCCGCAAGCCGGGACGCTAGTTTCTGGTGGATATCATGACCGTAGTGATCGATATTGCCAGTTTCAGTCCACGCTGTGTCACCGGGATCTCCGGTTGAATCCTCGTTGAGCCACAGCCAGCCAGCTTCTTCGGCTAGATTTCTGAAATCTGATGTCCTCAATGGCCCACCGCCGTTAGCCTTTCGCGGCTCCATTCCCTCGTCAATGGCGCTGCCGTTTAGAGATGAGGCGAGCGGGTTCCATGCAGGTTTCGACGTCGCTGTGATAGTTGGCAATGCTGCCCAAGAGATATCTAGCTCGACGTCAAGTCCGGATTGGGCCAAAGACGATTTCAGTTCGATCCCAAGGTCAGCACGGAGTCCGTCGACGAATAGAATAACTGTCCCAGATTCTCCGGGCAGCGTTCGCGCATTGTCCGGCCCTTGGTTTGGGTAGTCAGTTCGCATCATGTAGGTGCGATCGGCCAGCTTCATTAGCCAAGGGACGTAGACGGCTTCAAGTGCATTAGAAACGGCCTTCGCATCGTTAACATCCGTTGCACATTCCATCGCCTTCCATGCGCCTGAATCAATCTTCCATCCATGATCAATGTAGCTCTGAGCCAAGCCCTCCCAGTCGCTACCGCCGATGCCATCGTCCATGGCGTCGAGCATAATCTTGAGATGGAAAACAGCGCGGGCTAACGGCGCTTCGCCCAGATCAGCCCACAAGCCCTCCGATCGCTCAATGTGGTGTGAGCACAACTTTTTTAACCGGGCATTGGCCTCAGCCTGCGGCAATTCACTGAGCGCGATCAAGTCTCGCCGCAGTTGGTCTTCTTCCTTCATGTTGATCGATGGAATACGAGGATTCTCATCGAACATGTCTTTGGGATGAACTTGATTCAGCTGTTGCCGGATACCCGGATACAAAGCAGGTGCCTCAACATACCGATTCCAAACGTCGTTCCACTTGCCACCACCCGCGACCAATCTGCCAACTGCGGTGATTACACCGTCAGAATCCGGATCAATTCCAAAGTCAGTTTTCGCTATTTTGTTAAACGCGCTCCAAGCTTCGGGTTCCAGATCATCCTTGAGCGCGCCTGTGGAGGAGATCCACTGCAACATCGTTCGTGTTGGATCGCCCACCGCCAGATCGTGGAAATCCTTAGCTTCAAGCTTGTGGCCGCCCAGTTGCGTAACCGGAGCCTGTAAGACGTGACCAAGCTGATCCGAGATAGCCTGCTTCGTGTCGCGGTCCTCAGCCACGTCTAGGCCCAGGCCGCCGTCAACCGAGGACATGAACGCCAATGGAGTCCAGTCCTTCCCATTCTTTTGGGTCCACATGGCGGATTGAAATTGGAGTGCGTAGAGGTGTTTCGCCTCACGAGGAAAACCGTCGATGCCGCGAAAAGCCTGCCGTGAAACACCAGGAAGGTAGATGATCGGTTTTGCCACGTCTTTATTCTTTCCGATCAGATATCGCAGTTGGGTGGCGGGTCCGGAATTGTCACTCATCGAACCGCTATC
>JAQCER010000314.1 GCA_027618625.1 Verrucomicrobiota bacterium | reverse complement strand
CAACGCCCGCACTGGCTTCCCTGCCAGCAGGCAACGGCAACATATTCGCATCCTTGCGAAGTCGTCTTGCCGCAGAGCCTAACAGCCCTTTTCAGCTGCGTCGCCGGGAATGATCTCTTTAGGGTTCGCGAGAAGCTAACTTCGCCGACGCGCGAATGTCGCTTGTGGGCACTTCTCGGACCCACAAGCTGACCGGGCGAACGGCGGCTTTGCGTCGCACAGGAGTCATTCGGGCACGTTCTTAGCCAGTTGTGCGGACGCGC
Source organism: Verrucomicrobiota bacterium (assembly GCA_027618625.1). GTDB lineage: Bacteria > Verrucomicrobiota > Verrucomicrobiia > Verrucomicrobiales > DEV007 > JAGROY01. The sequence continues at coordinate 5,004 of JAQCER010000314.1, read as the reverse complement.
ATAAGAAGCGCGGGGACGGGCTCGCGAGGCGTGCAAACGATTCCGCTTAGTGCGTCGTGTCCTCGATAGGCGGGCCTGCCAGGTGCGCCGCTTCCCATTCATCCAACGTTAGGGCATCGCCTGAGATAATACGGTGAGTGGTGTCCTGATCTACCTCGATCTCCCTTGGCGTGAATTTCGCCAGGATCTCGAAGGCCCGATACGGATCGTTGACGATCATCTCCTCGAAGATATCGGAGAGATCCGAGATCCCGCCTGATCGCTCTTTCAGGTTTTCTATTGCTTTGAAAAACGCCGCTCGGATCCGTGGCGCTACGTCTTGGCTGTTTTTAGGCCTACCTCGCATGGTGGTTTCTTAACCTCGTAACGTGTTGAAAAGATGGCCGCCTGAATATCATCGCAAAGATTACCGGTACCTACATCGGGAAATCACTCGCCATATCGATTTTAGCCTTCAATTCGTGGTTTATTCGAGGTAAACGCCGCTTAGGCCTTGGCAGCGCGTCTTCGAGCGCATCGAGGTCCGCGGGATTCTCCTTATTTGGCATGTCACTCATTGCGATAGCTTCCTGGAAGAGTTCGATAGATATATACAGTGAGACAGGGTATCAGGGCACGATGATTTCCGGCAGGTACCATCGGCGCCGGGGAAAAATTATTTCCTCTATTCAAGCGCGCCCAAAACCTCTTCAATGAGTTGTTCGCGGTCTTCTTCATAACGCTCCAGCAGTCTTGCCGGCGCGCCTGCAATTATATTGTCGCCGGCATGCGGCTGCGGGTTGTAGCGCGCACTCCATTTAACAATCTCCAGCAGCAGCGGCAGGAGATTCTTGCCCTTGTCTGTCAGGGTGTACAGGTAGCTGGAGAGGTTCGCCTCGTCCGGTCGTTTGTCGATCAGGCCTTCCGCTTCCAGTTTTTTCAGGCGACTGGCCAGGATGTTGGTGGAGATCCCTTCCGGCGAAGCCAGGAATTCCCGGTAATGATTTTTCCCCTTGAAGAAGATGTCCCGCAGGATAACGAGGCTCCATTTGTCCCCAAAAACCTCCAGTGCGGAGGTAATGGGACATTTTGACTCCATCCCGGCTGCGGGTTTTTGCTGACTCATGCGTTAAACCTACCCGCAAGCACTTGCAAAACACAAGTGGGAGTGTATGCTGATAGTGCTTGCATTTTGCAAGCACTTGCGGCGGGGTCCTGCCCCACTAAACCCTCAATTCTGCATGGTGCTGATAATGAAAAAGAAAATCGTACTGATCCTGACTTTGATGCTATGCGGCCGGGCGATGACCCTGGCGTTTATTGCCCGTGCAGGCGGGACCGGGCCGGGCGACCCTCCGCTGGTGTGGTTGATGCCATTGCTCGGCGATGCCGTCATCGGCATTAGCGGACTGCTGATCGCGTACCTGGTCCTGAAGAAAACCGGGCTATGGGTCTGGACTGCCATTATTGTCTGGAACGCCGTGGCAACCTGGGATGCACTGTCGGCCTATGTCATCCAGACAACGGCCCCCTGGCCGGATTTCTTCATGCTGCGGATATTCGGCACCTCCATGTTCTTCGCGGCGGCACTGATGCACCTGGTGATTATTTACCTGGTGAGTCAAAAGGACCAGCGGGCGAAGTACATGTGAATCCGTCCAGCCAGGTGTCACGCATGCAAATGCGTCCCGGCACCTTCAAACCCGCTCCGAATGGTTACATTGCCGTGATAATAATGTGATAAATGTCCGGTATTTTATTCCCTGCCGGTAAGACATATTCAGTTTTAAACACGTACATTGGAGAGTGTTGATGAAAAAACAGAATGCAAAGTCTGTATCAAAAGGGGTAGCTATTGCGATTGCCGCCGCCGGGATGCTCAGCGGCTGTCAGTCACTTTCGGCTTCATCGGGGCAGCAGGCATCTGCAGACCTGGTTCACTGCTATGGCGTCAACGCCTGCAAGGGACACAATGACTGCAAAACCGCGTCGAATGCATGCGCAGGCCATGCCAGCTGCAAGGGGCACGGCTTTGTAGCCATGCCGTCCAAGGCCTGTGGCGATGTTGGCGGCAAGACGCAAGACAGCTGGAAGGGAAGCATTGCCAAGTCCGACCTGATTCATTGCAATGGCGTCAACGCCTGCAAGGGACACAATGACTGCAAAACCGCGTCGAATGCGTGCGCGGGGCATGCCAGCTGCAAAGGCCATGGCTTTGTGGCGATGCCTGCAAAAGCATGCGGTGATATCGGCGGCAAGGAAGGCTGAGGACGCTGGAAGCAAAGCCCGCAAGGACCCGGGGCGGAATATCCGCCCGGGGTCCTTGCGGGCAATCCTGCATGCGACATGAACAGTGACGACTTTATTGGCTTCGGACTGGGGCTGCGCATACCCCATTTCGAGCATGTTCTGCAACACCGGCCGCCCGTCGACTGGTTTGAAGTGCTGTCGGAAAACTTCATGATTGCGGGCGGCAAACCGAAACACTACCTGCACCGGATACGCGAACACTACCCCATGGTGATGCATGGCGTTTCCATGTCCATCGGCAGCACAAACCCGCTTGATACGGAGAGTATAGGACGAACAAACGCCCTTTCCCACGATCCCGTCGAGGTTCGTCCGTTCATCAAACCGTCGTCAACCTACACTTCGACGCGGCGTTGGCCTGAATTGCGCGCCTGAGCTGGCAGAAACTCCGCGCGTCGGCGCAAATTTTTGACGGTTTCCATGCTCAAGACGACAGCGGCTCTGCAGCCCCTTCGATGTCGCCGCACATGCTCGCGTGGTTGATGCGTATTAGCCGAACAAGCAGACCTGGGGCGGACCCCGAGACGGAGGCGAATGCAGAGTCACTGTTGCGTCTTTGCGCTCGAGGTGCCGGAGGATCTTCTCGATCACGGCAGGATCTTCGATGCAGGCGATGACCTTAACGTGGCCGCCGCAGTTCTTGCAGGTCTCGATGTCGATATTGAATACGCGCTTCAGGCGCTGCGCCCAGGTCATTGCTGCTCGGCGTTCGACCGGTGCTGGGTCATCCGTAGCATCTGCCGTACGAGCCTTGCCGCGTTTGGAAGGCGTCACCTGTGCGCGATGCGCACTGTTGGGGGCAAACACGCCGTGGAATCGAGTCAGGTTAACCCGCGGCTTAGGCACCAGCGCGACGAGTCTGGCGATGAAGTCCATCGGCTCGAAGATGACGTGTGTGGTGCCATCGCGGTACGGGGTCTTAAGCTCGTAGCGCACATGGCCATTGCTCAGCAGCGACAGCCGCTTTTCCGACACCGCGGGCCTTGCGATGTAGCGGCATAATCGTTCCAACTTCTTGCGCTCGTCTGCCTTGGCGGCGACACCCGCATGCAGCGAAAATCCCGCTACCTTACCGACATCATCAACGAACGGATCATTGCAGTCCGACAGGGTTTGTAGAGTGAACACCTTGCGGCCTGCGTGCGGGCCCACCGCGATGCGATAGGTGATCGAGTGACCCAAGAGTTGCTCCAGCGGCCCCGCTTCAAATAGCTCCCCCGACACATAGCTATTCTCGGCATCGCGTTCCAGCAGCCCCTGGCGTTCCAGGCAACGTCCGACGCGCCGAGCGATGGTGTGCGTCAGGTGGGTCAGCTCCGCACTTGTCGGTGCCTTCACCCAGCGAAATCGAATGCGCGATCCATTCGCGCCATCGACGTAGACACCGTCCAGAAAGAGCATGTGAAAATGGATGTTCAAATTGTCGAGCGCGTTTGGGGCTACTCGCGCCAACAGGTCACCCGCCTGGTGCGCCAGTACCTGGACACCGGCCGCCTGCGCCAGCACTACGCCAAGCCGCGCGCCGGCTTCAGGGCCCGCTTCACGCTGGCCGACATCGATCTGCTGGCCGAACTGGATACGCTGCCCCACACGCTCTCAGGGCCGGCCACGGTCGTCCTTTGCCGGCGCGCCTTCACCCTGTATGGCGACACCCGCTTCGAGCGCCTGGCCACCATCTCGGCCTCGCACCTATACAACCTGCGCGCCAAGCCCCGCTACCAGGCCCGCAGGCGCCACTTCACCAAGACCCGCCCCAGCCCCATCCCGATCGGCGTGCGCCGCGCTCCCAGGGACGGGCCGGGTTCATCCGCATCGACACCGTTCACCAAGGCGATCAGGGCCCTTGCGGGCCTCGAAATCGACAATCTTCGTGGCTTAGCGTACAAAAAAATCCGTTTCTTGAGGGCTACCCTACTTCAACCACCGTCCCGCCTCGCCCAGGCAATAGCCTCTTCAAGCCGATCGTCTCCCCAGAAAAGCTCACCATTCGCGATGAACGAAGGCGAGCCAAAAATGCCAATCTCTTGAGCCTTTTCAGTCTGAGTACGGAGCGCATTCTTATTCGGAGACTCTGCCGCCTTCTCAAGAGTACTCCTGGGATCTTTGCCCAGTGAGCTCAGCGTTTCGACCAAGTTGTCCTCTGTGCCGATCGCACGATCTTCTGTCCAGTGCAGCTGAAACGTCTTCTCGGTGAACTCTCGGCACCATCCCTCTTTCGCCGCAAGCAAGCCAACTCGCGCAGTCACGAGGCTGTCAGGTGGATATCGGGAAGGTCGCCTGTATGGCAGACCATGAATCAAAGCCCGGCGTTCCAGGTCCCGCCACATGTAGCGTTGCTTGGCCTCGAACGGGATGAATGGCCCTTGATCCATTCCGAAGGACTTCATTACTGGCAACAGAAGAAAGGGTCTCCAATCAACTGCAACGCCACTTGTCTCAGCGACCTTTGCAATGCGCGCAATAGTCAAATATGTGTACGTGCTGGCATACTCGAACCAGATCTGGATGGTTGGCATGATCTCTCCCGACGAGTGCTAGTGTGATGTGGTCAAGCTTTTTAATACAGCGAGTTAAGGGGCCTTCTTGGTTTCCATTGATTGCTTTTCAAATTCATTGGGGCTGACATAGCCAATGGTTGAATGCAGTGAGTATAGGACGAACAAACGCCCTTTCCCACGATCCCGTCGAGGTTCGTCCGTTCATCAAACCGTCGTC
>JAQCER010000313.1 GCA_027618625.1 Verrucomicrobiota bacterium | reverse complement strand
AATCGGACGCGCACTCTCGATTGCCACCGTGCTGATGACGGCGCTGACCACGATTGCTTCTGCCGAAAAACTTCGCGTCACGATCAAGCGTGCCCTGCCCTTGGTCAACACCGATGCCAACGGAGCGGCGACCGATTACCCTGATCTTCATGTTCACGTCAGCGTCACCCCAGAAGGGGGCACCAGCCAGACGGCGCAAACGCCAGTCGTCGCGGATGTGCCGCTTCAGCAAGCCGTGCTGGAAGGATACGCTTTCCCGGTGTTTACGGTCCCCGCTCGGGCCCTGCAGATCAACTGGGAAATTCGCGACAAGGACGGCCAGTCCCACGCGGTCATGGATCATGGATCGGTGGCCATCCCGCTCGACGGCGGAAGCCATGCTTTCGGCTCAGTGGGATTCGCAGATGCCTATGGCGAGTTCGAAGCGGCGTGGGTTCCCGATTGGGCCAAGGTCTTCGGCGTGATCTGCGACGGGGAGAATGGCTGCCTCGATCTTGAAGGCATGGCGCAGCGGATCGACCAGTCGCTGAGCGGGAACCCGGGCGTCATCAAATTCGGCTATCGCATCAACATTGGCCTAGCCAGTCTGGAGAACGCCGAAGGAGTCAAGCGCTCTGCGGCAGATGGGCAAAAGTCGAACTTCGCTGTGACCGACCGCTTCAATCCTGCCAGCGTGACCAAGACCGTCACGGCTGTGGCTCTGCTTCGTGTTTTGGAAAAGAAAGGCATCGACATTCACAGTAGCATTGCGACTTACTTGCCGACCTACTGGGCAAAGCATTCCTCGATCGGCTCGATCACGTTTCAGCAAGTGCTTTCCCACACCAGCGGCTTCCGCGGCTCCTTCAGGACGTTTGACGATCTGCGGGACAAGGTAGCTGCCGGAGGGAACTCGGCGGACAAGCTTTACGATTACGCGAACATGAACTACAATCTCTGCCGCGTGCTTCTGGTCTACGCCAGTGGTTACCGTGAAACAGGCTTCCAGGCACTCGATGGGCGCGACATTTCCAGTCTGTTTCGCGACTACATCGACTCGCAAATCCTTATGCCCATCGGCATCCCAGCTGCAAAATGGGAACCTGACCTGCAGTCCGGCGCGCTCTTCTACCCCTACGGGAGCCGAGTCCCGATCGATGCGTTGCGTGGCACCGGCTTTGCCAATCGCACCGGCAGCGAGGGCTCCGGCGGCATTCAGCTTTCAATCCGGGAAATCTCGACCTTTCTTTCGCGCATGTGGATTCCTGGCCTCTATCTTTCCCGGGATATGCTCAACAAAATGCGGGAGTTGGAAATGGGTGGCCGGATGCTGACGGATCCGCTCGACGGGCCAGCATTCGTCAAGGGCGGCTTCTATCCACAGTGCACTTACGGGGCCGAGGAGAGCAGTTGCATCGTGCAGTTCGGCAACGGCCTCAGCGTCGTCTGCATGATCAACGGACGCGTGAACGCGTTTGACACAGTAATCGCTGCCTACAACCAATCCTGGTACGAACCAGCGAAGGCTGCAGCGACCTATGCGATGGCAATGCAAGCGGTGGAATCGCGCATTGGTACGGCCAGGCGCACGCCCGCAGCAAGCTTGCAGAACACCATGCTCGCGATCCCAGCGGCCCCACGTCTGTCGGCCTGCTCCCGGAAGAAATCTCCGCGATCGATCTGGCGTACGATCGTGCCGGAGCCCAGTGTGTCCTGCGATGGAGTGCTACCGCCGACGTGCATTCTACGGACACGATTCTGCGCTCCCCGGATCTCAAGATTTGGGCCGATGCGGCACGTGTTGCTGGAGGCACCTCCAGGACATTCAACCAAATTACGCTGCCACTGGACGGCCCCGTTGCGTTTTTCTCCATCACCCGCACTCAGGCGGTCGACACGGCGAGCTTGCTGGCCATTATCAGCAGTGCCCCTTTGGAGCTCCCAGTGCCAGCACCAGAGGCCCGGCTCAGCGCTGGACTGCTCGCTGCCGGACTGCCCGTCGTCGGCAGGGCCGTGCCGCTCACCTCCACCCGTTCGATCCGCCCTCCGCTCAACATCAAGCCTTCCATTTCTCTTGAGCGAGACGACGACAACTGATCGAGCCCGAGACGATTCCCCATGCCGTCGGGCTGGTCAGCAAAATACTAAATAAATATCACTTGATACTGGCAATGTTTCGGCATACGGAATTTTTAACCATCGAACCTGCTCCTCAACTTCCGCTCGCTCATCTTTCGCTCGCTCACCTTGCCCCTCGCGATACCCTACCCCGTTCCCTCCAAGCTTCCAAGATCTCGGGCGATTCGCCTGGCTGCATTGGACGACTTGGAGTCGCTTGTTGCGCTTGAGCAGGATTGCTTCGACGCCGACCGCAGGGACACGCGCAGCACCATCCGCAGTAGCATTGTGAACCCCAAACACGAAATCTGGGTCGAAAGCGCCTTCCCCGATCAACGGATTGGCGTAGCGATTTTTCTCCGAAGGGTCCGCGAGACGATACGGATCTATTCGCTTTCGACGCACCCGGATTTACGCGGACAGGGTTGGGGAAACCATCTGCTTCGCTTTGCGCCATAGGCCAAAAGCCGGGCTTTTTCGAAAGAGCTTTATGAGTTGGTTCAACAAGTCTCGATTGTTTGGTGTTTTGTTGCTCACTGCTGGGATACTTGCAATTGTCGGTGCGGTGGTTCGGAACAGTTCAATACCCCCGGGTAAACGAGATATTAGTGGTGGTTTAGAGATTCAAAGGTCGAGAATCGACCGGGCAATTTCAATGGTAGAAGCCGTGCCAATCGATGAAGCCGTGAACTCGATGGCTACCTATGACGAAGCTTTTGAGTTAGCTCAGCTAGCATCTTTGTCGCCATCGAGCCGGCATAAGCATTTCATAAGTCAGATTCTCTCAGATCGTCGCGGCAGTAAGATTTTCGAAGCAATCCTAGCTCTTCCACCCGATAAAGCTTCTCTGAAATCAAATGAGATTTTCCATGGTCAGTTTAAAAAACTTGTGGCTGAATGGAATCGATTCGCCCGCATGAAAGGGCATGAAAGTACTGAATCAGCACACCATGCAGCCTCATTTGGGATTTTTCTTTGCAGTTACTTTTGTGATCCGCAGACGCTGGACAGAAATCTAGAGCTGTGGGACAAGACCATGACCGCTCCGATCTACGACGAAATTGAGGGAGTCAAGCTACTCGCCTCATCAAGATTTATAGACCCTCTTTTTCGTCTTAATTTATTAGTTATTTCAGGAAGTCGGAACGGTGCGTCCGTCGTAGACCTCAACAAAGAATTGGACGTACTTACTCGGAAGATTAGCGGGGATTCTAGAGCATTCCTGGAAGTGAGAAACCTCAATTTGTTCCGGTCGAATGCGGAAACGCTTGATAGGGATTTAACGAGTATGATCCGCGGTGTTCCTGCGTCCGCGAACTCGATTTTGTTGGAGTTGCCTGGATTTTCCGATCCTAATTCCGCCATATTCTTGAAAGACGAACAAGTTGTAGCTGTACTGACTGATACCATTAATGCATGGCGCACACAGGGGGTTAGCAAGTAAATGTCATGGGCACGAAGTCACTTGGTGCCAGTAGCCATCCTTGCTTTGCAAAGTGCATTGATTGCGGTGCTCGCCGTAACGCAAAGCGTTACCTTTGACGAGACGGGGCATTTGGCTGCAGGGTTGGCTCACTGGAAACACGGAGACTTTTCGCTTTACGCAGTCAATCCACCTTTGTCTCGATTGGTAGCGACGCTGCCAGCATTGCCTCTCGCCGCGAATTTCGAATTTCCCGCTTACAATGCCCTTCCGGAACGTCGAGAAGAGCTTAGGCTTGGTGTTCTGTTTTCAACACAAAATGAATTTTATCAGTACTTCAGTGTTGTCGCCCGTCTGACGCTTCTGCCATTTTGTTGGCTGGGTGGATTCGTTTGTTACGCGTGGGCAAAAGATCTGTACGGTTTCAAAGCGGGCCTCTTGGCATTGCTTCTGTGGTGTTTCTCACCGAACATTCAGGCTAATGCGTCGCAAGTCCTTCCAGACTTGGCTGTGTCATCACTGTTTGTTACTTCTTGCTTTCTACTTCGGAAGCAATCAAAGGGAAACGTAAACGACGCTCCAGTCGTTGCAGGGCTCGTATTGGGCGCTGCGCTACTGTGCAAGTTCACGGCTGTACTACTCGTCCCAGTTGTAGTCGCTGTCTTCTGCTGGAGGGTAGCGAGGTTAGATGGAAAATCGGTGCATTTTCGCATGGTCAGAGGTATCGGAAAAGCTGTAACGATTTGCAGTGTCAGTCTCTTGGTGATCAAAAGAGCGCGCTCGGACAACCGGCTGCCGACAACTTAGCCTTGAGGCAGATGCCTCGCTCCCCATGCTCGTCGATTGGTACGAACGGAATGGCTTCCAGCGCGTAAAACTGCTCGAATCTTACTATGACACCAACCGGCACGCCTGGCGTATGCGGTGTCCAGTGGAGCCAGGCGAACAGTGAGCAACTCTTATCGGCGAGTGCGCCGAGTGCAACCCTCATGATTCATCCCGACACGGAAGTCCGATTTATCGATCACGAGGTGGGCTACGGAGTCTTCGCCAGGGAGTTCATTCCGCGTGGCACGGTCACCTGGGTGCGGGATCAGCTCGATCGTGAATTTTCACCTCCCGAACTCGAAGCCTTCACTCCCGCAACTCGGGAAACTCTCGACCGCTACAGCTATCGGAATGCAAAGGGGCACTACGTGTTCTGCTGGGATCATGCCCGCTTCATGAACCACAGCGCTCAGCCCACCTGCCTCCTAACTCCGTACGGATTCGAGATCGCAGTGCGCGACATCCCGGCTGACGACGAACTCAGCAACGACTATGGGTGCTTCAACATCATCGAGCCGTTCTCCCCAAAAGTCGAAGCAGATGGCCGTGCGACCGTGCAGCACGACGATCTAACGCGTTTCAGCGCCCAGTGGGATGCCCAAATAGCGGCTGCAGTGAATTTTTTGCACCACGTGAACCAGCCCCTCCTGCCGCTCATTGCTCCCACAGTATGGATCAGCTCGGCGACGCTGCGCGCGGTCACGCCAGACTCCGTTCAACTACTGAGCTTTTCTTCCACGGCGAGTGATAGATGATGATGCCGGGGCCAAGTAACGCCGTTCTCGGGTGGCCCTGACCAGACGGCTGCCGCCATTATGGCGCGAAGCGCTTCTCGTTTACCACGCGATAGGAGGCACCTAAGCCTGGGTTATTCATGAAGATCGTAGCGAGACGCGGCAAAAGGCTTCATTTGCAAGGCGCGGGCCATT
>JAQCER010000312.1 GCA_027618625.1 Verrucomicrobiota bacterium | reverse complement strand
CAGGCTCAGCTTCAGGCTCAGGCTCAGCTTCAGGCTCAGGCTCAGCTTCAGGCTCAGGCTCAGCTTCAGCTTCATCCGCAGGCTTGGGCTTGGGCGGCATGACTCCGCCAGCCGGGGCGACCACCGGAGCAGGCATCTCGACCACGGGTGCCGCAGCACCGCTGGCAATCAGCTCAGGGCTGTCCGGATTCCACCATTGCTCGATGGTAAATTCCAGGAAGAGCGTGGTCGGCTCTTTCGGCTTGGACTTGAGGTCGAATGAGGTGATCGAGCGGAAATCCTCAGGATCCTGCAGCGAGAACACGAGCGGTAACAACTGATCGATGGTACCGGAAAGTTTCACCTCAAGGATTGACCGCATGTAGCCATCCTTCAGCTCGGGCTCTCTTGGCTGCAGCTCAGGCACCAGGTTGAAAGAACTCGCACGCTGCTCTACCAGCCTGAGCAGGTAGGTCTTCATCTCATCCTGAGAACGGAAGACCTTCACCCGGCTCATCAGCCACTGTTCTTTCTGTACGGATTCTGCTTCCTGTCGCTGGTAGACATCCGCTGTCTGCAGCCTCCCCTTGAGCTGCTCTCTTTGAGCAATCAGAGCATTGTGCCGGGCAGTCAGCTCCTTGTAGCCATACGCGTTCACCAGCAAGAATGCCACGATGCCGAACAGCAGGAGTAATCGAAATTCACTGGGTTTCAGTTTGGCCATAGCACGTTAGTAGTTCCTCTCTCCGTTGAGCTGAAACCGAAATCTGCCCGTTCGGCGTTCCGGGGTCGGTTGGGGCATTTGCCACTCGAAGTCCTGGAGATCCTTGTGATCCTTGATCTGCTGCTGGAATTGGATCGCCATTGCCGCATCCTTTGCCAAACCCGAGACCTGAACCTTGTTGGAACTGATGTTGAACGCCTCAAGGTTGACCTGTTCCAGCTGCTTCAGCGGCCCCACGATCCGATTGAAAACCTCGAGCGGATAACGATCGACGTCCATCGTCTCCAGTGCAACTCCCCACATTCCCTGCACTCTGGGCACCAGATCAAAGTAGCGCTGCTTGCTCGCGGCCACTTTCTTCAGCTCGTTGACTTCTTTGACATCGATCAAATACCTTGCCACGAAGATCGCCGCAATCGCACAGTAGGCGAGCCCCGCAAGCAATAGCACATTCTTGATCTTCTGCCGCTTCTTCGCCTCGATCCGGTCAAGCGCCACTTCCGTGGGCAACAGCGTGGAATTCTGTAGCGGCAAGACTGGTGCCGGCCGCTTCTGGTGATGCACTTTGCACTCAAACGTGTCGGACAAAAGGGCGTCGACACCTTCATCGACAGCATCCGTCCACAGCGTCACACCATCGATCTGCTCCACCACTTTCTGCATGCCCAGCTGCATGAGCAGGCAGTTCAATTCATGCACCACACCTGCATCGACGCGCGAAGCCGTCAGGCCCTGAAAATACACCAGCATGTCCCGGCGCGTGATCGCCACCACCAGCTTGCCGAGTTCCTTCCACAGCACCACCTGGTTCTCGGGCAAATAAAACAGCGCTGGCGATGCCTCAAAATCACGTGCGCCGCCTTTCGGCAGTTCATGCTTGAACGCGCTATCCAGTACGGTGGCCAAAGTCAGCGTCTGCGCTTCCTCGCGATCCACCACGGTGTAATCAACCAGCTTGCCGGCGATCGACTCCGGGCGCATCCCCAGCTTTTCCAGCTGCATGTCGACCACACTGCTCAGAAGATTTTCATCTGCCGTCGACGCCCAGATCGGAATGGCGTATGCCGCAGTTACCGGAAATCCGTACACTTGAATCTCCTTGAAGGATGCCGCAGAACCGCCATCGGCAGTGGCCACTTTTTCCGATAGCTGGTAGCCATCAGCGGATGGTTTCCAGCGCTCCCAGCCATCTTCTCCGGGGAGACAGATGGTGGCGGCTTCCGCTTTCTTGTTGGAACTGGCTGGACTGTTGCTCATTTAATCAAAAAGGGGAACTTCCTCCCGGCTTAGAATCTGTGGTGTGCGCCCTTGCGTCCGGATCACGATTTCGATTTTCTTGCGAAAGTCTCCGACCGTGCCGATGCTCTCGATGCGCTTCGTGTTGTCGTTCAGAGTGAGCCTGCTTTGCAAGATCGGATCTTCCAGCACACCGAGAATCGAAAAAACCTCGGCCAGGCTGTTGAATTTATAGTCGTCCTCGGTGTCGTCGATCTTGTCTGGCCCCCATCGCAGCTCCACCAGCTCCTGAGCTGACTCGATATCAGCCCCCGTGGCAAGCGCGATCGCCTCGGCATCCGCTTCGTTCATGTCCAGCTTACCACCGCTGTAGATGGTGAAAAAGTCACGCCAATTGCGCTTTGCAGCGATCACCTGATCCATTCCGCGCACCAGCAGTATCTCATCGAGGGAGTAAAATGGTCGATTGAAAGGGTAGTTTTCGTAGCCCAATTCAAAATAATACTCATTCTCAGCTCCATTCAGCCCGGCCAAATCATCTGGATCCACCCAATCCCTCAAGGCATCTACCAAGGCGCTCGCCAAATCCCTGAATTCCCGTTCAGCGAACGCTTCGTCGGTTCCCGACAGCCACTGGGCGAAAATGTCCTCCAGGAGAGTGTCCCCCTCGCCTGCCTGCTGAAGAATGGCATTGATGTTAAATTTCCCGCCCTCACCTCGAATCTTTACGTTGAAATGCTCGTCGTCACTGATCTGGCGGTTGAGCAGCAAATAGTCGATTTCCTTGGTGCTCGGGTTCACGCCCACAGCGATGCCCATTTCTGCTAACTGCGTGGCCCTGAAGGCCTTCTTCTGGCTGATCGTAAGCCGAACATCGTTCCGGAGCACCCGGACGGTGGTAAAAATCAGCAGACTGAGCACGGCAATCAGCCAGAACACCGTGATCAGGGCGGCTGCGCGCTCCGAACGAGCTCTCTTTTTCAGCTGATTACTAAAATTCATTAAAATTCCAAGAAAAGTTACGTGCGATGCATTTGGCAAGTTTTGCCAGTGAAAAACCTAGACGATCGAAACTCACCGGCCTCCTCCTGCTCCGGGCACGCCAGGAACTCCGCCACCGCCGCCACCACCCCCGCCGCCGGGGCCACGGCCACCACCGCCACCATTTCCCCTACCACCGCCACCTTGGCCGCCACGACCTCCGCCTTGGCCAGGTTGACCTCCACGTCCGCCTCCCGGCCCACCGCCGCCGTCAGCACCGGGCCCGCCCTGGCCACCTTCACCTTGTCCCCCACCCGGTCCAGCCCCGCCTCCTCCAGCACCTGGTGCTCCGGTATTGGCGGCGCGCACCACTTCTTCGGGATTCACGACGGTCGGTATCCAGAAAACCACTGCCACCGGGTTCGAGCCGTCCAGAAACTGGACATTCAACTCGATCAACGAAGGACGTGCGGTCTGCTCGTCCCATTCCGTCACCCATTCCTCGTTGCGCTGATCATAAACGCGCCATTGCAACATTTTCATCTGATCCATGATCATCAAGTTCGGAGCCGACTCGTCGAGACGCTTGTCATTGATGTATTCGGCAGACTGCTCTTCATCGAGATAGAAAATCCGAGACTCCAGCCAGCCATTGGGAGTCGTCACCGTGCGCAGGACGATCGCTTTCGACCCTGCGGGAATTCCTGACCAGGCAAAGGCCAATGGATACTCAATGAATGCGATCTCGGACTCACTGCCTCTCGCATCCAGCGGTCGCAGCAAGACCTGACCATTGCCTGGCATCCCTTCGAACGTGCGGCGCAGCAGTTCAAGATAGCTGTGAATCTTCATCGAATACTGCTGATTCTCCGTGACTTCACTCGCCACCTTTAACGATCCACGCGCCACCGCAAACACCCCGCCTATCAACAGTGCCAGCAACGCCAGCCCAAGCACAACCTCAATGAGGGTAAAACCCTCATTGTATCGCCGACTCTGCTGGTTGTGTTCGTTGCCTTTCACGTTTCGACTAAAGCTGGTTTACTGTGAATAGAGGGGACCGTAGCGCCACGTCTGCGCCTCCATCTCTCCGTCGTCTCCGTTGCGGTTCCAAAATGCCTTGACCGTAATGAGCCACATATCCTGCAACTCCTGACCTTCTTCGTTCATCAGGAATTCCTCGGGCATTTCCTCGACTTTCGTCAGCACCTGCACTCCCATCTCATCAGGGTCCGATACGATTTCGTATTCCTCCAGTTGCTGCGCCTTACTGGCCAGCGTCAGCGCAGATTGAAGCCGCATCATCATGCGAATATCAAGCTGACTTTCGACCGCCGCCTGCGCACTGAAGTTCAACGCTTTGACCAATCCAAGCCCGGCGACCCCAAACAGCGCGATCGCCAGCAGGACTTCCAGCAGGATGAAACCATCGGGATCGTTTCTCGTCTTTCGTTGCATCGTTCAGTTAAACCTGGCGTTTTCGTTTTCGACATTGGCCGTCAGAGCATTGAACGTGAGTTCGAGAAAAGATCCATCTGTAACACGCTCAAAACGCACGCTCAGAGGCTCACAAATGCCTGTGTGCTCAAAGACCCAACTATCGATCTTCACTGGCCGCCAATCCTGATCACGCCAACGTCTAATCAACATCCGAGTATCATCATCCAGATCATAGCGCTTAATCGACGGAATATTCTCATTCAGCTCACCGTCTTTGTTAACGTAGTCCTCATTGAGCACCTGCCCCGACGACTGAAGACGGATCGATCTCGGCGTCATCAAAACTTGGTAGGGACGCTGCTCGACGATCGCAAACATTCTCGCTTGCTTGGCAAAGTCTTTAAAATTCTCTGCCGGCCCGCGAAGCTGACGTTCGCTCGAAACTGAATTAATGGATAGAACCGTCAACCCCGTCATCAAAGCAAGAATCGCCAGCACGATCACGATCTCAATGAGCGTGAATCCAGTCGATAAGCGCTGTCCGCGGTTGGTTCTCATTTATTTCAATCGGACTGTCGCGATGGAGCGATTACTGAGCGTCCCAGTTTCCGATATCGTCTGTAGTGTCAAAAATGCCATCGGGCCCGGCCGAAATGATATCATAGCGATCCGCATTTTTGGTACCTGGAAAACGATAGCTATACTCAACGCCCCAGGGATCAACGGGAACCTTCCTCATTTGTTGGCTCCAGTTCTTTGGGATCGGCGCAATCGTTGGCTGATCAACCAGAGCTTTGAGACCTTGAGCAGTCGTGGGCAGTCGCAGCGACTTACTTTCATAAATCGACAGCGCAGCATCAATGGCGGAAAAATCGCCCATCGCTCTCACCCCCCTTCCTTCGTCCCGCACTCCCCCGA
>JAQCER010000311.1 GCA_027618625.1 Verrucomicrobiota bacterium | reverse complement strand
TGGCCCGCGCCTTGCAAATGAAGCCTTTTGCCGCGTCTCGCTACGATCTTCATGAATAACCCAGGCTAAAGGCGCTGGGCTTTGTTCTCAGGGACTTTCAGCCTCAAAAACCGCCAGAATTAGCGATGTAATGTGAGATTTTATTATTCGCCGCATTCGCCGCCAATAGAACCTTTGCGCCCGGAGCGGAGAGCTACGGCAGCACCCAATCCTGGGTGACCAGTTCCATGATCTTGATCTGGAGCGCATCGGGCGAAGCGGGCGTGGCCAGCTGCAGGATGCATCGCTGCTTCACGGGAGCGGAAAATGCGCTGAGTTCTTGCTCAGTGGCGCTGCCGCGCTCGGCGTAGCCAAAGAGGTCGCGGTAGAGCTCGGGGCTGCTGATCTGGAAGCATTTATATTTGTGTGGATCGGAGAATTCACCCGAGTAGTAATCGAGTTCTGTGATCTGAACCCGGAAGGCGGGCGATCTGGAGGCTTTGCCATTGCCATTGCCATTGCCATTGCGAAAGGTGTCCCAGTCGACGTCGTTGAGCCGGGCATAGGCGGGCCAATCGATTTTTTTTCCATCGGGGGTATCGACCACAGCGGCTATCCGCTGATCGCCATCCGAGGTGACGTAGAATTTCTCAATGCCAGGCGCCGGATTCACGTCATTGACTGGGGCGATCGTATTGTAGCGTTCGGGTCGATTAGGGTTGTCGCCGTAGAAGCTGGCGATGTGATTGGCCATTGCGCTGGGATCGCGCACAAAGCGGAGCTTTTCTGCCAACGACGAGGCTCTCAAGAAATCGACGACGATGGCTGGGGGAACGAACTTGGCGGCCTCCTTCGTTTCGTTGACGTTGTCTTTGGGGATCAGCTCGGCATCGATCGCATTGTCGGTGCCGAGCTGCATCAGGTAGATCGCTACTCCAATGATGAGGAACACAGTCGCAACGAGAGCAAGCTTCCAGCGAAGGCGGAACACGGTCGCGATCATGTTGTCCGGCGTGTCGGTATAAACGATGAATGCGCCACGCCGTGCTGCGCCCGGTTGGGTGCCTGTGCGCCGAAAGCCGGCACCACTGGCCCCTGCGCCAGTGCCCCTTCTGGAAGAATTGCCTGCCATCGGACTAGTTGATGTGTGAGGGGATGAAAAAGAGGGCTTACCAGCCAGTGCGGTAGTCACGCTTCGTGAAAGCGTTTGCCGCCGCGAAGTTAGGGAACTGCATGGCCGCGGTGTCCCATTCCAATTCCTGTCCTGGGAAGCGGTTGGCTACGTGCCCTAACAATACCGCCTCGGTCATCGGGCCGGCGAAACCAAAGTCCGAGGTGGTCTTTTCCTTGCCCAGGCAGGCATTGACGAATGAATGGTAGTGGTCGCGCTGGCCGATGTTCTCGATCACGATTTCCTTGTTCCGGTCGTAGGGCAGCAACTTTGGAAATGAGAAATGGGGAACGAGCAACTGTCCACCTTCACCGATGAAAAGTGAGCCTCCACCGGGGATGGTGCGCTTGGCATCTTCAAAGTCGAACACTTCCCGCGGCGGCTGTTGTGTGCCATCGAACCAGGTGACATTAACGGTTTCGCCGAGCGAGAACTCGGTGCCCGGGAAGATGTATTCGATTTTTTCCCAGTCTGGAAAGTTTTCGGCGCGCTGTGCTTCGTTCGCGAGCCATGCTTCATCGACGGTTGCCTTCACTGATTTCGGAGCGGTTAGATTCAGCGCTTTGAACGGAGTGTCGAGGATGTGGCAACCGAAGTCCGCGAGCCCGCCGCCACCGAAGTCGCGCCATCCACGCCATTGGAAATCGTGGTAGATTCCCGCTTTGAATGGGCGCTCTGGTGCGACTCCGAGCCACTTGTTCCAGTCGAGCGTTTCTGGAACCGGATCGGAGCCTTCGGGGCGTCCGTTGAATGGAAAACGCGCGCCGCTCCATGCGTAGATTTCCTTTATCTTGCCGATCACGCCTTTCTGGATCGCAGCCACTGCCGAACGGTATTCAGAGAATGACTGGATCTGGTTGCCCATCTGGGTCACGACGCCACTCTTGTCCGCCAGCATGCGCATGTTTCTGGCTTCCTCGACTTCGTGGGTGAGTGGCTTCTGGCAGTAGCAGTGTTTGCCTTTCTCCATCGCAGCCATGGCGATAGGTGCGTGCATGTGATCGGGCACGGTCACGTTGACCGAATCGATCTTGTCGCCCTCTTTTTCAAAAAGCTCGCGCCAGTCCTGATACTTGCGTGCCTGGGGGAACATCTCGGCCGCTTTCGCCATCCGTGCGGTATCGACATCACAGATCGCGGTGATATTGACAGAAGGATGGCTGGCAATGGCCTGCAGGTCACTCCAGCCCTGGCCGTCGACGCCAATCGCTGCGTGGTTGAGTTTGGCGCCGGGAGATTGGGCGCGCAGATTTGCGATAAGTGCGGGAGCAGTTGCAGCGGCGGCGGCACCTTTCAAGAACGTGCGACGTGTGCTCTGCGTGTTGCGACGGGTATCAGCATTGGAATTCATGGGCGGACAGTAGAGCATGGGAGGTGCTCGGACAAGGTTTCTGTGGTGGTGATCGGTAGATGCGGAATTCTCAGCGTGATCAGCGATGGTCGCTGTGCCCTTCTTCAACGATCGAAACGTCAGGTGGAATCGGGCTGGAAGGCGAGTCCGGGTGCCGCCAGTTTGATGCCGAAGTCACGCTCAAGAGATCGATCCTGGGCGTGATAGACAATGCCCGTCCCGCTCTGGGCGATCGGGCCCATTCGTCGAGACAGTAAAAACATCCGCCATTCGGCTGAACATGGGCTAAAGAGTGCGTGTGATTTCTTATGACCACGAGGATCGAGCGGCCCCCGACACAGCTGCCGGGTCGACCCGCACTGCACAGAACGCAGAGCAGAGCGCCTTCATCCAGCGTGTGCACAGCACTTTTTCTGCAAATGGGGTGCTGTCGCGGTCTCCAGACTTCGAATATCGTGCGGAGCAGCAGGCGATGGCCGTCGCAGTGGCCCGTGCACTGCAACGGTCGGAACCTCTGTTGGTTGAGGCCGGAACGGGCGTGGGGAAGTCGCTCGCTTACTTGATCCCCGCTGCGATTCACGCAGTGAAAGAAAAACGCAAAGCGATCATCTCGACGCATACGATCAATCTGCAAGAGCAGTTATTATTCAAGGATATACCGATCGTACAGAAAGTATTGTCGGAGGATTTCAAGGCGGTTCTGCTGAAAGGCCGACGCAACTACATCTGTCCTACACGCCTGAAGGCGGCGCTGCGCCAGGCGCCGGAACTTTTCACATCGACGGAGCATCAGGAGTTGAAAGCTCTGCTTGAGTGGTGCTCAGAGACGACCGATGGAACGCTTAGTGACGTTGGGTTCACTCCAAGTTCCAAGGTCTGGTCACTGGTTTGCAGTGAGCCGCACATCTGCACGGCGAAGTTCTGCGGCCCGGCAGGGGACTGTTTTTACCAGCGTGTACGAAAACAGCTAGCGGAAGCGGACATCGTTGTCCTCAACCATACGTTGTTCTTCACCCTGCTGGGCTCTCAAGATCTTGACGATGAGCAACCAGACGGCGGTGGTTACCTTTTCCCAAATGATTTCGTCATTTTCGATGAGGCCCACACATTGGAGAACATTGCCGCCCGGCAGTTGGGACTGAACCTTTCGCAGGGGGGAATCCGTTTCGAATTGAACCGGCTTTACAATCCTCGATCGAAAAAAGGGCTGTTCAAGGTTGCGGGGGATGGCGAGGGGATTCAAAGCACTGCCCAGTTGCTGGAGGAGCTGGATGATTTTTTTGCGACGATCGAGCACGAGTGCAGTTTCAAAGGAATGCAGAGGGAATTTCGGGTACGCGATGCGGGCTTAGTGGAGAACACCATCGCAGAAAAGCTGCTGGCAGTGGAACAGCGAGCCATGAAAGTGGCTGACAATCAACGCAGCGAGACTGCCACAGCGGAACTACAGGAAGTCGGCAGGCGGGTGCGCGAGACACGGCTGGGGATCGCCGATTTTCTCGATCAACGGGGCGAGGACTGGGTCTACTGGGTGGAGCAAACGGGATACGAAGGGCAATCGATCGCGCTCTGTGGTGCTCCGGTCAATATCGCGGCGCTACTTCGGACCGCGCTGTTCCGGGAGGGAAGGTGTTGTGTATTAACGAGTGCCACGCTTGGGGTAGGAGGGAATGGCCTGGGATATTTTAAGCAAAGGATCGGCGCGGATCGCGCTGCCGAGCACGTTTTTGGCAGCCCTTTTGACTACGAAAAGCAGATGCGTGTCTTCCTCGTTAAGTCGATGCCGGATCCCAACAGCGCGGAATACGAGGACGCGTTGGTGCGTTGGATCGCTCATTTTGTGGAGATGTCGAAGGGACGGGCGTTTGTGTTGTTTACCAGCTACCGGGCCATGCAGTCCGTTGCCCAACAGCTGGAAGATTTTTTCGAAAAGAACGGCTGGGCGATGTTGGTGCAGGGAAAGGGCCGCCCGCGTCACCAGTTAATCGAAGACTTCAAGTCGGACATCTCGAGCGTTCTCTTTGGCACTGAGAGCTTCTGGACCGGCGTTGACGTGCCTGGGGAGGCGCTTAGCAATGTGATTATCACACGGTTACCGTTCGCCGTGCCAGATCATCCGCTGACGGCAGCTCGAATGGAGGCAATTGAGGCCCAAGGCGGAAACCCTTTCATGGAGTTTTCGGTTCCGGAAGCGATCCTGAAGTTGCGGCAGGGGGTTGGTCGGCTGATTCGATCGCGACAGGACAAGGGGATCGCCGTGATTTTGGACAATAGACTCTTGACGAAATTCTACGGGAAAGCATTCCTTCAGGCCCTGCCCCCAGCAAAAAGAGAGATCGTATCGTAAATTTCTGAAGCTTTTCCGGATTTCGGTGGTAGACAGTTGTGAACATTTCTGGAACTTCCTTGTCGAATTCGGAGGTTTGTCCCCGTTTATCCCGCATGCTTGTTTCTCACCCTGAAATCCGGGAGGTTGCCTTGTTTTTGAAAGAATGAGTAGCCGCCGCCAGGAAATCAATACCCAGCTAAATCAGCTGGCGGATGTCGTGCTGCTTGCGATTGCCTTCTGGCTTTCGCATCTGCTGACGCCGGTTGTACATGAGGTTCTAACGAAGGCCCAAATTGGGAAAAATCCAGGGCTTTGGATTCTCGGGAACTACGTTCCTGGGCGTCCTCTGGACATCGAGAGCTATTTGTGGGCGATGGCGGTGATCGTCCCTTTCGCCACGATCATTCTCGAAATTCAGGGCTACTACAGCCATGTGCTCGAAAAATCTATCTGGCGC
>JAQCER010000310.1 GCA_027618625.1 Verrucomicrobiota bacterium | reverse complement strand
CTCCATCACATTTGAAAACACGCCCTAGTCGGAACCACCAGAAATCAGGAGGGAAATCGACGATTTTTGGGCAAATCACCATGAAATTGACAGTTTTTTCGACCATTCGAGCGAAAAAGGCTGTTTTTTTTCGACAATTGCATCAAAAGTCCTTGAACCGTCGATCTGTGGCGATTACCACACGTCGCAACTTAAGAAGTGTAAACTATGCCTGCTGAAACTAAGAAATCACCAACGAAAAGCGAGATTCTTGAGAGCATCTCGACCACTACCGGCCTGACCCGCAAAGACGTTTCGTCCGTTCTGGACGCGCTGACCGCGGAGATTGGCAAAGCAGTCGGAAAAAAGGGCACTGGCTCTTTCACTCTCCCTGGTCTGTGCAAAATCCAAGTGCAGCGTAAGCCTGCCACTAAAGCTACTACCAAGGCGAACCCGTTTAAACCGGGTGAGATGATGGACGTAGCTGCGAAGCCTGCACGCAATGTCGTGAAGATTCGCCCGCTCAAAAACCTCAAGGACATGGCCTGAGAGGTTTTCAAAACTCGCTACCCAAAACGAATTCTAAGAGCTCGGGATGTTCCCGAGCTCTTTTTTTGTTTCACTCACTGATTCGCGGCCTCCGGTTTGGTGGCCCTGGGCCAGCTCGCCGCGAGTGACAGCTTCCACAGCACGGATGCGAGCACCAATTAGCAGCCCCTTCAACACAAGCACCAGGTACCACACCAGGGCGACGCAGGTGCCGATGAAGAATACCGACTGCTCATCGGTATCACTGGTGAAATATTGTTGTGCCCCTACCAGCAATGCAGAGAGAGGTGTCAGCACGGCGGCAAAGAAGGTGGAAGCACTAAGCTCGCCCTCATCGTAACCAGTCATGAGCCCTCGCGACAGAGCCACCAGGATGGAGGCATAGACAACCATCAAGGTAGCAATGAGACAGTATTTTCCTACAAAGCGGTCGATGAACTTCGTCGGGTGAACTTGAATCACTGCGGTCGGAAAAATGAAGCCCGCCAACAGAAGGAGGATGAAGTAGACGGTCGATATATCATCCTCCCAAGAACCTTGATGATAATCCGCTGCGAGCAGCAGCCCCAGCACTGGCAGAAAGAACAGATGTCCACTCTGCCATCCAGGATAGAGCCACACCCGTAGCAGCGCAAACCGCCGCACCACAGGAATGCCCAGCACTCTACGAACGATCCCCCGTCCGTAGCGCGGAGCTTCGGTGACCGAGTCAAACAGGAACACCGCAGCGAAGCAGAGATGAAATGTCTCAATCATCTCGTACATAATCGTTCTGGCCGGATCCCAATCGAGACAGACATTGACCGTCACTGAAACGACGATGGCGGTCATCGCAATCGTGCGCTTGGTCAATGCATAGTTCTCGTCGCCTGTCGCGATCGCTTCGGCCGCCATGAGTAGGCCGTAGGCACCCAGCCACGATGCTCCGACAAAAAACCACGCGAATGCCGCCAACGGAAACGCGGTGAAGCTATCATCAAGAATCAAACCGAAGACGGCCATCCCACCGCCGAGCCCGATTACCGAGAACGCCAGCGCTCGAACCAGGAAGGCCTGGTGAGCTGAAAATGCCACGGTGAATGCAGCGACAACTGCCCCCACGCTGGCAACCACCAACAGCTGCAGCAATTCTGGAACCAGATCGACACCGCCACGAAAGTAACGGAACACAAAGAACGGCAACATTCCGATCGCCACCAGCGCATTCAAAGCCAGTGTGGCCGCCCATTTTCCGAATGCGATGCGCCATGAACTGAGCTGCGTCAGTTGCAGGAGGTGAAAGGTATCGGAACGCACCTCTCCTGCCAGCGCATTAAATGAACGCAGAGGCACCAGAACGGCGAGCGCCAGGACACAAGCAAACCAGAAGGATTCATCGAGCGTGTCGAGATTGGACTCGCCACCCCAAAGTTGAAGCAGCGTAACCCAAGCTGGATAACGCAGAAAAGCCCCACAAACCCGCCACCACGCAGCGCCTGCCGCAACTCTTTCACCACGATCGGGCTCAAGAGATCCGGAAAGTCCTTTAGTTGCGCGGGGCTCGTGGGTTGGGCGGTGGTAGTGACTGTCACAGTTGGCTCTGCGCCGATAGTATTCCTATTCCCGACCGTTCACAACCAATGCGAGCAGAGCGCAACAGGCAAGGCAATCCCGCTCATCGGCTCATCCCGCTCATCCCGCTAGACTTTCTCTCAAACCCAGCCTTTATTCGGACATGATGCATCATAAATCCCCGTGGTTTCTCGCTTCGGCGGTGGCGCTGGCCGTCGGTACTTCGGTTGCCTCAGCTCAGGATCTCTCCGTAAACACCTTTCAGGACGATGACGCTATCCTTGGAGTCTGGGACTGGTGGGGAGACGCTGAAAAGACGATCGTCTGGCAAAGTGACGACGCCGGCGACAATGAAAACTCTGGATCAATGAAATTGACCATCAAGTTCGACAACGCGGCAGCCGACAACCAGTACGCGATTGGCTTGGCTCTCGCTGGCGGCTCCGCTTACAATTCTGCGACAAAGGGAACTGCTGGCCAGTACGGAAAGCTTGCTTTTGACATTCGTTGGAATGGCGACTCGACGGCATCCCTCGACGCCTTCAATACCGGGCAAGGCGACCCAGGATTCTTCCTTGGCCTCGCTACTGGAGAATGGGGACAGACCTGGCTCGGAGGAGCGACATTGACCGCCGGAGGATGGCAACGCGTCGAAATCGCGATTCCGGCAGGAACCCCAGATTTTCCAGGAATCATTTTCAAGAAATGGACACCCGGTGGTGGAAATGAGAACGGACTGACTGGCACCGTCTCCATCTCGATCGACAACATCCAGCTCCTGGCAAGCGACGAGGAACCCGTCGGCGGTGAAACCGTGCTCTTGAACGGGTTCGACGATGATCTCTCGTCGAATGGATTCTGGAAGTGGTGGGGCGACATTCTTCAAGAATTCTTCTGGGTGGACGATCAAGATGCCGGCGGCAATGCCACGTCCGGGGCCATGAGACTGAGCTTTGAGTTCGACAATTCCCTGGCAAGTAACCAGTACTCGATTGGCTACTCTCTGTCCGGAAACGGTAGCTACAACACCGACGTAATTGCCTCCGCGGCCGATTACACTGCCGTCGCCCTCGACATCAAATATGACTCTACGTCATCTATCTCCGTCGGCGACTTTAATGACAACGGCCAGGGCGATCGGCGATTTCACATGGGGTTTGGCGTGGCAGCAGGCTGGAGCCAGAGCTGGATCTCCAATGCACCGGAAATCAGTGAAGAATGGCAGCGCATCGTCATTCCGATCGACTCCGCAACACCAGATTTTGCCGGGCTCATCTTCAAGAAATGGCAGCCAACGGGCGCCAACGGATTGACTGGAACTGCCGCGTTCTGGATCGACAATGTTTCGCTGATTCGGCGCGAAGAAAAGGTCCCACTGCCGGAGCTTTCGATTGAGCCTGCGGGTCCGAAGGGACTGCGCCTGGTTGCCAGCGCCACGGGGCAGCAGTATCAACGCCAGAACGTTGTTCCGATCGTCGCCGAAGAGACGACGTTTTTCGACAACCCCAATCCAGTGACCGTTATTGTCGACTTTGCGGACTTCCCCGGTGCAGAATACGGCGGCTTCCAGAGTCACATTTTTATCAGCCCCGACAGCGCGGGAGGGACGAGCCCGGATTGGAACGACCCGAACGTTATCTTCATCCAGTTTGGCAATGACCAGATCGCCGCGCAGTGCACCTTTCGCTACAAAGTGGATGGGCCTAACAATAACACGATGCTGTACGGGGCCGGAGTCCTGGGAACGCACACCGCACCTTCCATTCTCGGCGCATGGACCATTACCTTCAGGAACAACACGGAAATCACCATCACAGCACCTGATGAATCCAGCTCGACGTTTTCCATGCCGGAAACGGATGCGGTAAAATTTGAGCCCACTTCCTTCACCAGCTACTACTTTGGTGTTCAGCCCAACGAACTCGCGAACATCGGTCAATCAGCGACTTTCTCGGAAATCGCTATCCTCGACGGCGGCACATTCGTCCTCAACGAGAAGTTCGAAACCGTGGATGAGACGCAGGCAGTCAATCCGGAGCTCTGGACGGTGCAAGCAAACCGCGAGGCCGTATGGGTAATCAACTCTGACTCTGCCTACTGGGTAAACTGGACCTTGCCGGCTCCAAACTTTGAACTATTCACCAGCGAGAGCCTGGGCTCGGACGACGATTGGGCACCGGTCATTCCGCTGCCAGCACAAGTTGGCGCAATGCGCACTACTTTGATTCAAAGTGCCGATCTCCCGGCAGCTGACGAAGCCTACTTCCGCCTGCAAGTGGCCGAGCCGCCGGTGGTCGAAGAAGGACAGTAACCGCGGGATCACCTGCTTCCGTCCACGTTCGTCTGTTCAATCGTTCCGGGATTCCGGGACTGGCAATATTGACAGTTGCCCGGTGGAGCCGCATATTGCCGCGCATGAAACGACGTTCCACAGCCTGCACAGGTTTCCTCAATACCGGCGGGCTCATGAGCCGCAGAACGTTACTCCGTGCGGGCGGCATGGGAATGCTTGGCTTGAGCCTGCCGCGGATCCTCCAGGGAGCGCTGCTGACACCAGCAGTTCGTCCACGAGCCAAGTCCGTCATCTTTTTGTTCCAGTTCGGTGGCCCAAGCCACATCGACATGCTGGATATGAAGCCGGACGCGCCGACAGAGTATCGCAGCCCACATGGGATGCGGCGGACGGCATGTGCCGATATTGAAATTAATGAGCGTCTGCCCGAGCTGGCGCAAGTTATGGACAAGGTCACAGTGGTGCGCAGCCTGCACCACAAGATGAACAACCACAACTCGGCGGCCTACTACGCATTGACCGGGCAGGCTCCTCCATCGGATGATCAAAGGCTTCGTGATTCGATCGACCTCTACCCCGCCTATG
Source organism: Verrucomicrobiota bacterium (assembly GCA_027618625.1). GTDB lineage: Bacteria > Verrucomicrobiota > Verrucomicrobiia > Verrucomicrobiales > DEV007 > JAGROY01. The sequence goes on along the minus strand of JAQCER010000310.1, from coordinate 340 downwards.
GGTCGGTGGTCGATCACCTGGCGCCCAATCAGGGCACAACCATGCCGACGTCCGTTTCTTACCCGCACGTGATCGCAGACGGATCGATGACTCCGGGGCAACACGCCAGCTTTTTGGGCAAGAAACACGATCCCCTGTTCATTCCACGCGATCCAAGTGCGAGTGATTTCTCCCTTCCTGAACTCAGCCTGCCCGACGGGCTGAGCCTGGATCGCCTGCAGCACCGCCGCGGCCTGCAAGAGATCATAGACCGACAATCAAAGCTGATGGAACACTCTGCCGAAGCACGGGGATTGGACGCCTATTACCAGCGAGCCATGGCCATGCTGAGCACGGATGG